>JAPOYZ010000350.1 GCA_026706325.1 Candidatus Aminicenantota bacterium | reverse complement strand
CGACACGGGAGGGAAACCTCAACTTACAACCCGCTACTTGCAACATGGATACTCCCGGCGACAGGAAAGTCGCCGGGCCTGGGTCGCTCCGCTCCCTCGGCGACAAGAAAGTCGCCGCTCCCAACCGGCGACAAGAAAGTCGCCGCTCCCAACCGGCGACAGGAAAGTCGCCGCTCCTATACCGGGCCGGCCTGCCGGATGCTGGCCGAGGTCCCCTGCTCGAAGGTCTTGAAATTGGCCTTGAAGAGTCCGGCAAGCTCCCGGGCCTTGGTGCGGTAGGCGCCACGGTCCGGCCAGGTTCGCTCCGGCACCATCAGCTCGCGGGGAACCCCCGGGCAGTCGGTGATCATGTCGAAGCCGAAGTGCCGGTCCCGCACCGTCGGCGCCTGGTCCAGACTGCCGTCGTGGATCCCGTCGATGATGGCGCGAGTGTGGGGAAGAGAGAACCGGCTCCCGACGCCGTAGGGACCCCCTGACCAGCCGGTGTTGACCAGCCAGACCCGGGCCTGGTGGCGCCGGATCTTCTCGCCCATGAGCTCGGCATACCGGCTGGGGTGCAACGCCAGAAACGCGGCTCCGAAACAGGACGAGAAGGTGGCGCTGGGTTCGGTGACCCCGACCTCGGTCCCGGCCACCTTGGCGGTGTAACCGCTGATGAAGTGGTACATGGCCTGGTCCGGTGTCAGGCGGCTGATGGGAGGAAGCACGCCGAAGGCGTCACAGGTCAGGAAGATGACGTTGCGCGGGTGCCCGACCTGGCACGGGATCACCGCGTTGGGGATGAATTCGATGGGATAGGCCGCGCGCGTGTTCTCGGTGATGGAACCGTCGTCGTAGTGGACCTGCCGGCGGTCCGGATCGTAGACCACGTTCTCCAGGACAGTGCCGTAGCGGATGGCCCGGTAGATCTCGGGTTCGTTCTCCTCAGTGAGGTCGATGCACTTGGCGTAACAGCCCCCCTCGATGTTGAAGACGCCCCGGTCGCTCCAGACGTGCTCGTCGTCGCCGACGAGCCGGCGGTTGGGGTCGGCCGACAGCGTCGTCTTGCCGGTTCCGGAGAGACCGAAGAAGAGGGCCACGTTGTCCAGTTCGGCGGACGTATTGGCGGAGCAATGCATGGAGAGCTGCCCCGCGTTGGGCATCAAATAGTGCATGACGGTGAAGACGCCCTTCTTCATCTCTCCGGCGTACTCGGTTCCCAGGATCACCATCTCCCGGCGTTCGAAGCTCAGGTCGATGCTGGTCTTGGAGGTCATCTCCGCGGTGTGGCGATTGGCCGGAAAATGGCCGGCGTTGTAGATCATGAAATCGGGTTCGCCGAAATCTTCCAACTCCTCCTCCGAGGGCCGGATCATCATGTTGTACATGAACAGGGCGTGGTAGGCGCGAGTGCAGATGACCCGGATCTTGAGGCGGTAGCGGGGATCCCACCCGGCATAGCCGTCGGTGACGTATAGCCGCTCACGGGTGTTGAGATAGTCGACGGCCCGCTCCAGGTTGATGAGGAAGTTGTTCTCCTGGAGCGGCACGTTGATGGATCCCCACCAGATCCGGTCTTTCGAATCCGGATGAACGGCGACCCGCTTGTCGCCCGGGCTGCGCCCCGTTTTGGCGCCCGAGGAAATGATCAAAGCCCCTGAATCGGCAATCGCGGAACCGCGATCGTATTTCAGGGCCTCCTCGTAGAGTTGCGCCGGTGCGATGTTGCGCAGGACTCTCCGGACTTGGATGTCGTGATCGCTCAGATCGACGTAGTGATCCATTGGCGGTTTCATTGAGACTTCTCCAGATTGGCCCGTTTCTCGCGGATCGTATTCACAAAATTAGAATAACGGATAATGACATGGTGCAGGAACAATGCCTCGGGGAAGTCGTTAGACTGACTGCATGCCCGAGTTGCCGCCCGGACCGCGGGCCCCGCGCTTCTTCCAGATGTTCCAATGGATCTTCCGCCCGGTTCCGTTCCTGCGGACATGTGACGAAACCTATGGCGACGCCTTTACCCTTCGCCTGATCGGGGCTCCGCCGGTCGCTTTTTTCAGCGATCCCGCAGCCGTCAAACAGATCTTCTCCGGCAACCCCGAACACCTGCGGGCCGGACAGGCCAACAGGTTGAGCTTGGAGCGCATCCTGGGCCCCAACTCGATATTGCTGCTCGATGGCGCTCGGCACAAACGGGAGCGCAAGTTGTTGATGCCGCCGTTCCACGGCGAACGTATGCGGTTGTACGGCGAACTGATGACTGAGATTGCCGATCGATCCATCGATTTCTGGCCGCTGGAGAGGTCGTTTCCAGTTCATTCGCGCATGCAGCAAATCACCCTGGAAATCATTCTGCGAGCCGTTTTCGGCTTGGGCGATGGTGCGTTGCTGACGGAGTTGCGCGGACGATTGATCCGCTGGTTGAACTTCATCACGGGGCCGCTTGAGACCTGGATGGGTCTTATGCAACACCGCTACATCCCCCTTCGCGACCCCCTGCTCCGCCGCATCGACCGGCTCTTGTATGACCAGATCACCCGCTGCAGAGAATCACGGAAGAAGAATCGGACCGACATCCTGGCCATGCTGGTCGCCGCGCGCGACGAAGATGGCCGACCCATGAGCGACGAGGAAATCCGGGACGAGATCATGACCATGCTGGTGGCCGGGCACGAAACGACTGCCACCTCATTGGCGTGGGTGATCTACCGCCTGTTGCAGAACCCGCAGGTACTGGCCAAGGTCCGGGCCGAAGTGGAGTCGGTGACCGGACAGCAGGCGCCCGGGCCGACCGGGGAGCAGGTCGCCGGACTCAGGTATCTGGACTCCGTCATCAAGGAGACGGCTCGCCTCAATCCGGTCCTGCCTATCGCCGCCCGCCATCTGGGAAAGGACATGCGCATCGGGAACCATGAAGTGCCGGCCGGCACGATCGTGGTGCCGTGCATCTACCTCACCCACCGCCGACCGGAATCGTGGCCGGAACCGGAGGCGTTCAACCCCGGCCGGTTTGTGGGGCGCCGGATAGATCCCTATACGTTTTTCCCGTTTGGCGGCGGTGTGCGCTACTGTCTCGGTGCAGCGTTCGCCAGCTATGAGATGAAGATCGTGCTGGCCCGAGTGTTGTCGCGCGTGGTCCTGCGGTTGGACCCTCGCCACCCGGTTCGGGTGGTGCGGCGGGGCATTACATTTGCGCCATCCGGCGGTGTGCGGGTGATACGAGCGGCGGACTGAGCCGCGGCAGCAATGATTCCGGAACGGGACCGCCGGCAGAATGGGCCGGATCGGCAGACTGTTCTACCGGTCGCTTACAACTGGCGTGCCGGTACTTGTCGGGCCTACCGCGTCTCCATACAATTTCCATCGAAGTCAGATTCCCGGCCTGTAGAACAGGAGGTACGACCCACCATGATTCCGATCTGGACCCGCTGCCTGATTTGCCTCATTTTGCTCTTGCCGGGCGGGGAACTCCGTGGGGAAGGGAAAATCCGCGTTCTCCTGGTCGACGGGCAGAACAATCACAACTGGGTGGAGACCAGCGAGTCGCTCCGCGGCGCCCTGGAGCGCGCCGGACTGTTTCAGGTGGTCACTTCCAGCAGCCCGCCCGCGGACGCCGAACCGGGCGCATGGCGGCGCTGGTGGCCGGATTTCCGGGCGTATGACGTGGTCGTCAGCAACTACAACGGTCAGTCCTGGCCCAGGGCGGTGCAGGAGGCGTTGGAGGAGTACGTCCATTCCGGAGGGGGGCTGGCCATCGTGCACGCCGCCAACAACCCCTTTCCCGAATGGGAGGAGTACAACCGGATGATCGGCCTGGGCTGGCGGGACCGGGACTACGGCGACGCCATCGCCGTCGACGACGCCAGCGGGAGGCTCCAGCGTATCGCTCAAGGCGCCGGTATCGGCGCCGGACATGGCCGGCGGCATTCCTACCTGGTCCGGATCCGAAAGCCGGAGCATCCCATCATGAAGGGAATTCCGGCCCGTTGGATGCACGCCACCGACGAGCTGTATCACGGCCAGCGGGGACCCGCCTTGGACATGATGGTGCTGGCGTCCGCCTATTCGGACCCGAGGCAAGCCGGGTCCGGCCAGCACGAGCCCCTGGTCTGGGTGATTCCCTACGGCAAGGGCCGGGTCGTCACCAATCTCATGGGGCATCACTGGCCCGGTCAGGAGCACCGGAACTCACTGCACTGCGTCGGCTTCCAGACCATTTTCGCGCGCAGCGTCGAGTGGTTGGCCAGGGACCGGGTCACCCTTCCCGTGCCCGATCGGTTTCCCACCACGACGGAGGTCGTGATGGTGGACCTGACGCCGGCGCCCGGACCCGAGGTGCCGGCGGGACACCGGCTGTTGTACTACCAGACGATGGGGAGTAAAGAGGCGCTCCGGGACTTCGCCTTCTCCGATCCTGCGGCGTGGCGCTACTCGGGCCGGAACCAGGGGGAACCGGCGCTGGCGCATTTTCAGCAGAGCGGGTACGAGCCGCCGCACCGCTCCCCTCTGAACATCGCCCTCATCGACGGTCAGCAATTCGGCAGTTTCGTGGCGGATTTTCGGGTCCGGCAGACGGGAAGGGAATATGGTCACCGCGATCTCTGCTTCTTTTTCGGTTTCCAGGACCCGGCTCATTTCTACTACGCCCACATCGCTTCCCGGACCGACGACCACGCCCACAACATCTTTCTGGTCAACGGCCGGGCACGGGTGAAGGTCTCCACGACGACCACCCCCGGACACGACTGGGGCGAGCGGGATTGGCACCAGGTCCGGATCCGGCGCGACCTGAAGAGCGGCTCTATTCAGGTGTTCGTCAATGACATGTCCAAGCCCATCATGAGCGCTCGGGACCAGACGTTCGCGCAAGGGTGGATCGGCGTGGGCTCGTTCGACGACACGGGAAAGGTTTCCCGGATTCGCATCTGGTCGCCGGAATTCGCGAGCAAGAACATCGACTTTTTTTCCGGATCCAACGACTGATTCGGAGGCGGCTGCTCTCTTCCCAAGCGACGGACTCGAGAAACTAGGATGGACGAGTTGACTCGCCATGTGGATCAGCACAGCTTCATGGACGCTGTCCTCGATGACCTTCGTGCCCTTCGTCTGATGCTCGAGCAGGGCAAGATCGAATCGTCCCCTCGGAGGGTCGGCATTGAGCAGGAACTCTTCCTGGTGGATGACCTGTGGCAGCCGGCGCCAGTGGGTCCCCAAATTCTGGGGGACAACCGGGATCCCCACGTCACCCCCGAGTTGGGGCGATTCAATCTGGAGATCAACTTCGATCCCCTGGAATTCCGGGGCGGCTGCCTGAAAGAGTTGGAGCGCCAACTCAATCAATCGATCGAGGAGCTGGCCTCGCTGGCCCGAGCTCACGGGGCACGGATCCTGCTGGCGGGCATCCTGCCCACCCTGACCCTGTCGCAACTCACGACTCGGAACATGAGTCCGCAACCGCGTTACCGCGCTCTCTCGGAGGCGATCACCAAGCTGCGCGGCGAGACTCATTCGCTGCGCATCCGGGGAATCGACGAATTGATGGTCAAGGTCAAGACCATCATGCTGGAGGCCTGCAACACCAGCTTCCAGGTGCATCTCCAAGTTCCTCCGGATCAGTTTCCGCGGTACTACAATATCGCCCAGTTGGCGACAGCCCCCGTGCTGGCGGCCGCCGTCAACTCCCCCCTCCTGTTGAGCAAGAGACTGTGGCAGGAAACCCGAATCGCCCTCTTCCAACTCTCCGTAGACACGCGGAGGCCTTCCGCATATCCGCGTAGTTCAAGACCTCGCGTCGGTTTCGGAGACCGCTGGGTCCGGGACTCGGTATTGGACATCTTCCGGGAGGACGTGACCCGTTTCCGGGCCCTGATGCACATGGAGAGCACGGAGGACCCCTTCGAGGCGCTGTCCCACGACCGGCTTCCCCAGCTCAAGGCGCTCGGCACGTTCAACGGCACCGTCTACCGCTGGAATCGGCCCTGTTACGGAGTTCACGGGGGCCGCGCCCATTTGCGCATCGAGAATCGGGTCCTTCCATCCGGTCCCTCGGTGGTGGACGAGGTGGCCAATGCCGCTTTCTTCTGCGGGCTGGTCACCGGCCTGGCCCAGGAGCACGAGGACGTCACCACCCGGATCACCTTCGCGGAGGTCAAGTCCAACTTCCAGTCGGCCGCGCGTTCAGGCCTGAACGCGCAGTTGGGCTGGCTGGATGGAGAATCCAGGTCCGCTCCCGACCTGATTCGCGAGAGGCTCCTGCCCATGGCCAGGGAGGGTCTCCGGCACCGCGGGATACGCACCGGGGACATCAAGCGTTATCTGGATGTCATCGAGAAACGGGTGGAGAACGGGCAGACGGGAGCGGGTTGGCTGCTGAGGTCGTATTCCGGGATGGGAGGTGACCGGCGCCGGGGAGAAAACCTGGTGGCTCTGACGGCGGCGACCTACCGGCGCCAGACGCGAGGGAAGCCCGTCCATTCGTGGCCTTTGGCCGAGCCGGACGAGGGCGGCGACTGGCGGGCCCACTACATGCGGATCGAGCAGTACATGACCACGGAGGTCTTCACCGTCCAGCCGGAGGATCCCATCGACCTGGCGGCCAACATCATGGATTGGGAGCGCGTGCGGCACATCCCGGTGGAAGATGAACGGAACCGGCTGGTCGGTCTGGTCTCCTATCGCGCCATCTTCAGTTTTTTCATTCGCCAGGGCGCCGGACAACGCAAGGTGGAGCCGGTCCGCCGGATCATGAAGCCGGATCCCATCACCGTGGCTCCCGAGACGTTGACGGAGGAAGCCATCGCCGTCATGCGGCGAGAGAAGATCGGGTGCCTGCCGGTGGTTCAAGATGATCGGCTGGTGGGCATCGTCACCTACCGGGATTTCCTGGAGATCGCGGGTCACGTGCTGGAGCAGCAGTTGCGAGCCGGTGCTCACGGCCCGGATTGATTCAGCCGGCCCCGACTACCGGGGAGGGCTCGCCGAACGGTTCGGTCCGGTCGAACGGCCGAAGCTGTGGTGCAGCATGGCGGCGGCGATGAGCCCCACAGTCGCCAGTCCGGACAGCAACAGGAAGGTGTGTTGATGTCCGCCGATGCCGGGTGTCGCGTCCAGCAGCCGGCCGGCGATCATGTTGTAGAAGATGTCCGGCGTAAAGCCCACCAGGGAGATCACTCCGATGGCCGTCCCGGTCACCGCGCGCGGAACATGGGTCTGCTCCAACAGGGCGAAGTAGAGCCCGCGGAGCGCGTACACGCCGAAGACCGTCACGATGAGGTTCGCGTACAGGATCAACACCAGTTCCGGACTCGTCCCCAGGAACGCCAGAACTCCCCAGCACGCGCCGAGGGAGGCGAACAGCACCGTGGTCGTCCAGGCGATCCCGAACCGGTCACCCACGATCCCGGCGAGGACGGCGCCGCCGGGGCGGAGGTAGCCTGTAGTGGCGGCGAAGCCGGCGGCGTCGGTTTCGTTCATCCCCAGCACTTCGTAATAGTAGAGGGAATAGTTGTCGAGTCCCTTGAAGCCGCAGTAGGCGCAGATCACGATGACGGCCTGCAGCCACACTGCGCGTATTCGCAGGACATTCCGGACGTTGGACCAGGTCTGCCGCCGGCGTTTTCGGGCGGCTGTGGGTGTCTCGGGGATGAGCCGCCACACTGCGGCGGCCGCCGCCAGAGTCAAGACGGTGTAGAACAGGATGACCGCCTGCAGGGCGGCCGCGCGTTCGGCCGGGTCGGCGAGCGTCGGATCGGCTCCGATCCGGAGGCTGAACAGGAGGACGCCGGCGCTGGCAAACAGGGCCGCGAGCAGTCCGCGGCCGCCGTCCAGGAGGCCGAACCCACGGCCTTGAGCCAGTCGTCCGCCCCATGCCCGGGTCGCCCGGATCAGAGCGCACCAGAAGAGGAAAACGCTGGACACCCCCCAGAACGCATACAGGACGGACATTCCCAGCATGCCGGGCAGGGTCATGAGATAGAAGCCGCCCGCGGCTGTGAACAGGAGAGAGGCGCACATCATCTTCCGGGCCGAGAAGCGATCGGCAAGAATCCCTCCCGGGAAGTACGAAAGCATGGCGGTGATGCCGTAGGGCGCGAAGACGTCGCCCAGGTCGGCGTTGGAGAGGTCGAAGACTTCAAGCACCGTCGGACGGAAAAACCGCATCAGGTGAAACGGCAGGCTATAGATCATCTCCCCGGCAAACACCAGGGCGAACATGGTGAGAATGCGCGTGCGGGTCTCAGCCGAGATGGAAAATCGCATCACACCTGCGTCGGGGCGCGACACGGCTCCACGGAATCACCTGAAGGAGACGCTGTAGAGCCGGGCGTGACCCTTCAGCCGAAACCGCAGCCGGAGCGGGTCTCCTCCCGTGGGAAGACTGAGCTGTTTGTCCCCATAGGGCCAGGAGACCGGGACCGCCAGGCCGTCTCCGGTCACCGCGTTGCTCCGGGTCACGACCCGGTCTCCCTGCAATAGTTCTACCTGAATCCGGCCCCGGCCCCGGTAGAGTCCCGTTGCATTCAGCTCCAGCTCCAGGGGCTCCTCCGTGGGCTTCAGAGGAATCGTGGTCCAGGAGCCGGATTCGGATCCTTCCGCCACCGACAGGCTGACGAACCCGTCCCGGCGGATGGTGGCCAGGCCGGTATGCATGGGGGTGTGGATCCAATCGTGGAACCAGCCGATGGTGGTCGCGCTGCCGGAGTAGTAGATCCAGGATTCGCCATCGACCTCCAGTGGGACGTTCACTGGCGAGACCCAGCCGGCGTCCCAATCCCCCTCCTGGCCCAGTTCGATCACCGGCTGGCCGTCGAAGACATGGACGAAATTGAGTCCGTCCCGGCTGACGATGAGCTGCTGGGGCATCCGGTGATCGGGGCCCCAGAGGTCGAACATTCCGGGATACAGGCCGGCGTCCAGCCAGACCGAGGTCAGATGCTGCTCCGCTTCCAGGCCGGCCCGGGGAAACATGTTGGGGTTCCTGGGATCGCTGGTCCACTCCAGAAGGTCGGAGCTCCAGTAGACGCAGGTCATCCGGACCCAGCGGTAGGTCTCTTGCGCGCAATGGGAGTACACCTTCCATCTCCGCTCCGGATTTTTCTCCAGGGTGTCGTAGACGAAGTTGCGCCGGTCGCCGAATGACATCCGGACGCGCCCACCGTGGGTCCAGTGTATGCCGTCGGAAGAATAGAGGAGGGGATTGCCCCGCGTGGCCACGATGGCCTTGTAGCGGCGCTCCGGATTGGTCTCCCGTTCGTCCTTGATCACCATGGGCATGTAGGCGCTGTTGCCTTCCCCGCCCATGTCCATGATGTTGTTGGCCTTGGACCCCTTGTATTCCACCTGGTTCAGATTGGGCTTGACCCATTTCACCCCGTCCCGGCTCTCGGCGTAGCCGACGTAGTGAGGAGACCGCTGGTTGGCCGCGTAGTCCCGGGAGAGGCCCGAATACCACATCCGGAAGCGGCCCCCGTCGTAGAGGACCTCGCCGTAGGCGTGGGCCCGGAGGTCGTCGAAGCTGCCCGGAGGTCCGGTTCTCAAAACCGGATTGGCCGGATGCTTCTTCATGGGATGGAGGCTCTCGGCCACGCCGTCGGCGGCGCCCACCTCCAACATGTCCAGGAAGAGCACCTTGCGGCCCGGTTCCACTTTGAGATCCGGGACCGCCATACGATCGAAGAAGACGCCCCCACCGGTGGAGGCGGTGGCGGCCAGGGTCATTCCCAGGCTCCCGGAGCCCGGCGACACCTGCTTCTGGACCGTGTGGAAGTCGCTCAAGGCGGGTCCGGCGGACAACTCGTTGGGAGGAATGTTGGTGGCCTCTTTGTGAAGCAGCGGGTCCCCGGCCAGGGTCCGGCTCTCGTAGGGGGCGCTGAACCGGGTTCCCAGCCAACGCGAATAGAAGGTGTGGCCGCGCGTCGAATTGGACCAGAAGACCCAGGCGACGCCGTGTTCGTCGCGGGCCAATTGGGGGCGGTGGAACTTGTCCCGGCCGTAGTGCAACGGCTTCCGGGTCCAGTCGCGGCCGTCGAAATAGCAGTAGAGAATGATGTGCTCCGACTTCTCGAAGACCACCAGCGCCCGTTCGCCCCACCCGACCACGCTGTAGTTGACGAAGCCGGTCCCGCTCCAGGGGCCGTGAGGCAGGATCCGGGTCAGGTCCCGGTCCTCGGCGAAGGATCGGGCCAGGTCGGGGATCTGGAGATAGTAGAGGAGCCAGGAGTCGTCCCGGGAGAACGCCATGTGGAGAGTGCCGCCGGGGTCCAGGTCCATCACCGGGGCCCGGAAGGCGCCCGGAAGGGTCAGGACCTTGCGGGTCCAACCCCGGTTCGACGGGGTGGCCATCCAGATCTCGTCCGACTCCTTGCGTCCGTTGTGGCGGTCGTACGCGACTCCGCCGTCCTGCAGGCGCGAGTGGCCGTCCGCGACCGGCGACGCCTGGCTGTAGGCAATCCAGAGCCGCCCCGCTTCGTCGATGGCCAGATCCCCCATTCGAGGTTCCTTCGCCGAGTCGTCGACCCGCTGGGCCGGCGCCCAGTTGGCGCCGTCTCGGATCTTGCCGGACGCGCCGGCTCCCGAGACGTCGCAACGGCTGTACCAGATGGCGTCCGGGCCGGCGCCTTGCCAGATCAGGTGCAGCACGTCGTCGCCGTCGAGGACGAAGCTCACCGCGCTGGCTTCGCCTTCCGCACCGGTGATGCGATTCTGCGAGGTCCCTCCCGCCAGGGGAACAGGCGGGTGAAAGTCGCCGGCAAACTCGGGGTCACCGCTCTTGGAGACGGCCAGAAAGATGGTCCTGCCGCCTGAGGACTTGCCGTCGTAGGCGACGAACCAGAGCCCCGCCTGGTTCCGCCCGATCTGCCGGCCGTTGGAGTGGGGGAAGGGAACGACGCCTCCGCTGCCGCCGACTTTCAGGGTCACGACCGCCGGCAGGGACTCCGCCAGCAGAAGTAACGAAAAAAACCAGCACCAGATCCGGCCCATGCGGTTCAGGTTCCTCGATTCGGTTTTCTCGGAAGCGTATGCACAGGAACGAAAACGAGTCTCCACCATCGTGCGGCTCTCCTGATACCAATTGGAATTTGAGGTCCCGGTAGGGAAGGATCGTAGCAGAGTATTGTCCAAGAGGAGGCCAGATGGACGAGAGTCGGAGTGCTCGCCAGCACCGTCGGCGACTCAACGGCCAAGTTCTTGCTGAACGATCGACGGGCGCTTTCCGATCAGCGCGAGTAGGACGCGTGCGGGACCCTTCGGGCGGCGGCGGCCCTGCTCCCAATTCTTGAGAGTTCCGAGCGGCACGCCGATACTCTTGGCGAAAGCACGTTGCGACAGGCCTGTCTGGCCTCTGATCGCTACGACGTCGGGATCGGGTACTTCAATTTCGTGCACCTTGAATCCGTCGCGTTCGCCATCCATATAGGCGCGGGCATCGTCAAGCCCGGCCATGATTTTGTCGAATGTGTTGCTCATTTCTGCCTCCGATCAACGGGTGTTCACAGCAAGAGGATAGGCGCCATTGGCGCCCTGAGTCAACGGCATCTGCGTTGGAACAACGAATTCAGATGTCCCTCGTGTAGAGGATCCCAGGAGAGCAATCCGCGGCGGATGAAGGACGTGCCGTCTTGCTTCGACTCCTGCGGTTCGGATACCGGCTTTTCCGGTGTCCGGGAATTGGGTTATATTTCGAGAAGATTCCCATGAGTCGGCCTCTTGTTTCCCTTTTCCTGTCGTTGGTGCTGGTCCTCCAGGGAATTGCTCCGCTGGAAGCGGCGACGGGGGCCGAAGCCGGAGACAGCCACGCCTTTCGGGACTCGGTCCTACCCTTCTTGAAGCAAAACTGCGTCAGTTGTCATAACCGCCAAATCAAGACTGCGGGGCTGGAGTTGGACTCCTTTTCCGACTCCGGACCCGGTCCGCGCCAGTCGGCCCTCTGGAAGCAGGTTCGGGAGAAGCTGGTCCGCGGCGAGATGCCGCCTCCCGGCCAGGTCCGGCCCGAGCCCAAGGCCGTCGAGGCGGTGCTGTCGTGGATTCGAAGCCTTGTCGGGGACTCGGCCGATGCTGCCGGTGATCGACGGCCCGACCCGGGGCGCGTCACGGCCCGGCGCCTGAACCGGGTGGAATACGACAACACCATCCGCGATCTGTTGGGCGTCGATCTGAAGCCCGCGGCCGACTTTCCGGCGGACGACTCGGGTTACGGCTTCGACAACATCGGAGACGTCCTCTCGCTGCCCCCCATCCTGATGGAGAAGTACATGGCGGCGGCGGAGCGGATCGCCGAAGCGGCCATCGTGGCCCGGCCTCCCGTGGAGGCGACCCTGGTGAAATACCTGGCGCCCCGGGAGGCGGAGATGGAGGGGTTCTTCCCCGCCGGGGACTACCGGATCGATCACGAGTTTCCGGCCGCGGGGGAATACGAGCTCCGGATCCGGGTGGTGGATCGCCGCTACCGGCCCAAGAAGGATGAACCGCCGCCGCCCATGCCGGCGAACGGCATCATGGCGGTCTCCTTCGACGGCAACCGGATGAAGACCTTCGAGGTGGAACCGAACGTCTACGAGCGGGGGACCTTCGACGTCACCCTGGACGCCGGCGCGCGAAAACTGGAACTGTACGCCCATTTCCTGTCCGACGGCATGGAGAACATCCCCGAGCCCGTGGACCGCGACAACTCCTACAAGGGAGAGCGGAAACTTTTCGTGGACAATTTCCTGCTCCTGGGTCCCCTGAAGGCGCGGCCGCTTCCTCTGACCGAGAGCCACCGCAAGCTCATGACCTGCGGCGACCCCGACGGCGGTTACCAGCCCGATTGCGCCCGCCGGATTTTGGAAAGGTTGCTGCGCCGGGCCTATCGGCGGCCGGTGCGGGAAGGCGAAGTCGATTCGGTCCTGCGGCTGGTTGAGATGGCCTGCAAGGAGGGCGATTCCTTCGCCGAGGCGATGCGGGTGGCGGTGCGGGCGGTCCTGGTTTCACCCCACTTCCTGTTCCGGATCGAGCGGGACCCCGACCCCACCGATCCTGATCTGGCCCACGAGATCGACTCCCACGAACTGGCGGCCCGGCTCTCCTATTTCCTCTGGAGCAGCATGCCCGACGACGAGCTGTTCCGCCTGGCCGACAGCTCGGAACTGGCCGACGCGGCCGTCCTGGAGGCGCAGGTGCGCCGCATGCTGGCCGATCCCAAGGCACGGGCGCTGGCCGAGAATTTCGCCGGGCAATGGCTGGAGCTCCGCAACCTCGACGAGGTCCGACCCGACCCGGACCTTTTCCCCGACTTCGATGCCCCCTTGCGCGCCTCCATGAGGCGGGAGACGGAGCTCTTCTTCGAAACGGTCCTGAACGAGAACCTGAGCATTCTCGAGTTCCTGGATGCCAGGTTCAGCTTTCTGAACCAGCGCTTGGCGCGCCACTACGGGGTCGAAGGCATCGAGGGCGACCACTTCCGGCGAGTCGAGCTCGACGGCCTCCAACGTGCCGGGGTCCTGACCCAGGCGAGCATTCTCACCCTCTCTTCCTACCCCACCCGCACTTCGCCGGTGCTCCGCGGGAAGTGGCTTCTGGAGAACATCCTGGGGACGCCGCCGCCCGATCCTCCTCCCGGGATTCCCGAGCTGGAGGCGGAGAAGGTGGGATTCGAGGCAACATTGCGGGAACAGTTGGAGCAGCACCGCTCCAACCCCGGATGCGCCTCCTGCCACATCAAGATGGACGCCCTGGGTTTCGGACTGGAAAACTACGACCCGGTGGGCGCCTGGCGAACCCGCCAGGGGAAATTCCCCATCGATTCGGCCGGGACGCTCCCGGGGGGGCGATCTTTCACCAATCCGTCGGAGCTTCGCGCTATTCTGGTGGAGGATCGGAAGGACTTCGCTCGCTGTCTGACTGAGAAGATGCTAACCTACGCCCTGGGACGGGGACTGGAAGAATACGACCGGCCCGCCGTCGACAAGATCCTCCTGGGGTTGGAGCAGGATTACTACCGATTGTCCCGTCTGGTGTTGGAGATCGCCAACAGCATGCCGTTCCGGATGAGGCGGGGAGAGGAAGAAAGATGATCACCGGGAAGCATCTGCACCGAAGGACCTTTCTGCGCGGGTTGGGAACCGCCGTCGCACTGCCCATGCTCGACGCCATGGCGCCGGCGTTCGCCGGCCGGGGCAGTGATCTGGTGGCTGCCCCTTGCCGCCTCAGCTTCGCCTACGTGCCCAACGGCATCATCATGGAGGGCTGGACACCGGCGGCCGATGGGGCCCGGTTCGAGATCCCGGAGATCCTGAAGCCTCTGGCCTCCTCCCGTCAGGACTGGATGCTGCTTTCTGGCCTGACTCAGAACAACGGCCGGGCCCTGGGCGACGGACCCGGCGACCATGCCCGGGCGGCGGCTTCCTACCTCACGGGAGTCCATCCCAAGAAGACCAAGGGTGCGGACATCAGGAACGGCATCTCGGTAGACCAGGTGGCGGCTCAAGCCATCGGCGACCGGACCCGGTTCCC
>JAPOYZ010000306.1 GCA_026706325.1 Candidatus Aminicenantota bacterium | reverse complement strand
GCCGCGGGCCAGCCGACCGGAACGGCCCGCGGCCGCGGCGGCCGGTGGGTCGGCCCTGGCAGAGTCCGGTTTTCTATATCTTGGCCAGTTCGTCGTAGAAAACGCGAACCGCGTGCTTCTGGCGAAGTGTCCGCACGTAGTCGCTGAAGGCGCGCTTGCGTTTGCGGATCTTCACTATGGCCGCGGCGCGCCGGGCCGACTCGGAGTACGGCCGCAATACCGGGGCCTCCCGGCCGAGGATCTTGCATACCGAGTAGCCGCTGTGCGTCTTGACCGGACCGAACACCGCCCCGTCCTCCAGCCCCTCGGCGGTCTCGTAGAGCTTCCTGTGCCGGCTGTTCTTCGAAATGGTAATGCGGCCGTCGTGGTGGGCCATCCCCTCGCGGATGGTGTATTCCCGGGCGAGCGTCCCGGCGTCCTCTCCGGCGTCGAGCTGTTCCCTGATCCACTCCCCTTCCTCGGGGATACCGACGAGGATTTCGATGACTTCGATCTTTTCCCCGGTGTGGAATACCTCGGGGTGGTTGTCGTAGTAGCCGCGCGCCTCCTGCTCGCTGACAGTCACCAGACGGTCGACGTTGCGCAGCCGCAGCTCCTGCATCAGCTGATCCTGGCGGTAGAGCTCCAGGGCGTCCAGGATCTTCTGATCCCGATCGATTCCCGCGGCAGTCGCCTCGGCGATGAACAGCTCCTGGGGAACGACCCCTTCCTCGAGGAACTTCACGAATGATTCCGGATCGCTGAACTGCTCCGAATCCCGCTTGGCTTCGGGAACGAACTGCAGGAACTCGTCGAGTGTGATGCTCCCGCCATTGTAGGTGCAGATCGGAAGCCGGCGGATGGCCTCCAGGTCCGCATCGAGCGAACCGCGCTCGCGCAGCACGGCCTCCACCGCCTCCATGTTGATTCGGGGCTCGAACACCTTGCTCAGCGAATCGGCGAGCACCTCCGCCCTCTCGGCCCGTTTCCGTCCGTACACCCCCTCGGCGACGAGGTCGCGGACCTCGTACAAGGGAACGGGGATCTCGTCGAGAACCTTGATGATGGTATAGCGCCACTTCTTCTCGTAGAGGAACCGCAGCGGCTCCGTGATCTCGCCTGCCTGAAGCTGGAAGATCCTCCGCAAAAACTTCGAGGTGTCGTCCAACCTCATGTACTGGGGGACGACCCCGCCCTGGTCGCGCGTCTCCTTGTAGAGAGATCTCTGGCGCGCCAGCTCCCCGAAGTCCGCCCCGTCCAGTACCTCCTGCCGCGCGGCGAGCGCCTCCTCCTCCGTTTCCAGGAGGATACCGGCGATTCGCACCGCTCGATCGCGGCCTTCCAGCTTCTGTTGGGCGAGCAGTTCCTCTTCGCTGACCTCGACCTGGCGGTTGATGGCCAGTCGCTTGTACTCGGTCAGCACCTTCTGTCTGTGGAACACTTCGAGTTTCGCGACGAACCCCGGTTCGGCGCTGATGCCGGATTCTTCGGCCTCTTTGAGAAGCAGCTTCTTGTCGATGAGGCTTTCCAGCATCAGGCTGTCGGGAGCAGGCTCGGTTTTCCCCGACCTGCGGACATCTTCTACCGCCTCCCTGAAAACCCTGAGATCGTTTGCGGTCACATGCTGTCCCGCGATTTCGGCGAGCACCACGTCCGCGGCGGATGCCGTGTCGGTCCGGCACAGAACGGCGGCGCACGCCGCAAGAATGAGTTTTACAGGCATGATCCTCGAGTCGTGCAGTTGGGTGTTTTCAATAGGTCAGGGCGACGGTGCGCAGGACCTCCCGGTCCTCGATCCCGGATCCATCGGTGTCGCTCCCGAGGCGAAGGCGGACGGCGTACATACCTGGCGGAACGAGGTCTCCGGCTTCGTCCCGGCCATCCCACGGGATCGAGTAAGCGCCGGCGCTGACACTGCGCTGCTCTTCGAGGAGCCTGATCCTGCGGCCCCCGAGATCGAATATCTCCGCTTCGACCGCGGTGCTCGCACCGACCAGCATGAGCGTGAAATCCAGCGTCATCTCGTCGTTGACGCCATCGCCGTTGGGGGAAAATACCGGCGGATTTACGGCGAGTTCACCGAACAGCTTCTTGCGCTCCGGTTGGGCAACCACCTGCAGCGAGGTGCGGGTGACCTTCTCGTCGACGCGCTGCCACAGGCCGTCGCCCGAACCGCGCAGCAGCGCCTGCAGGCGTCCTCCGGTGGAGTAGAGGGTACCCCGGAAATCGACCCGTACCACCTCGGTTCCGGAAGGCACCTCTGGAAAGGAAAGGTGCAGACTGTCGCCGCTGGCTACCACCACGACCCCGTCCAGCTCCTGATTACCCGCTTCGCCACCCTCTTCCAAAAGGGAGGAGGAGCCGGCGAATACCGATTCGCGCAACGGATCGAAGCTCAGTTGCATCCCCGCCGGGGGCACCAGCAGCAACTCGTTGAACGGATTGCCCTGATCCTCGATGTCGACCAACAGGAAAAACCCGCGCTCGACGCCCAATGAATCCACACGGGAAGGGATCACCTGTCCGCGCAGGCTGTTGGCCACCGGGTCGGAGAAGTTGACCTCAATGGATTTCAGGGTGGCGTGAACTCCGGGATCCCCGGACAGCAAGGTCGCCCGAATCTTGAGGAACTCGCGCGGCGAAGGGGAGGTGATCGCGCTTCCCGAGGCCGCCTCGTACGGTTCGCTCCACGGCTCCCAGTCGCTGCCGGCCACCTCCTCGGGAACGATATCCCCCTTCTGCGATTTGATGCGGATCTTGTTGTAGGCCGCTTCCGTGATTTCGGTTCCGTCCGCCTTGAAATAGTGCAGCAGGGTGTCGAGGGTGTTTCCCGTCCGCGTCTGGAGCTGGACCCGCGTTCCCGGCGGCGTGTCGGCGTCCCACTCGATGGTGGTCAGGTTGCGGCTGCCTCCCAGCTGGATCAGGTCGGAAGTGAGCTCCACCTGCGGCTGGTATCCCTGCCCGATCAGCTGCATGTCGCCCACGTAGGCGACGACGTTGGCGGGGTATTCGTTCTTGCCGGCGCGCCGGTACTGGAGGCGAAAGAAGCGGGCCTTGACCGGCTCGAAACTGAAGTCGTAGAGATGAATCAGGCCGCTGGTGGCGGTGCGTTGCGGCAGGCCGTCGTTCTCCACCACGCGTTCCCATTTCAGCGATCCGTCGATTTCACGGGTGCCGTCCGAGAAATCGATCGCGAACCCCCCGAAGGTCCAGGCGTGCTCCCCGGCCCGGAAATTCAGGGACATCCGTTTTCCCTCTATCCAGAAGTAGGATCCGAGGTCGGCGACGAGGTCGACCAGAAACGAGGCGTCGTGCAGTCCCGAAGCGGCGAGGTTGAAGGCGAGATAGCTTTCGATCGTCCCGTCGAGGAGGATCTGCGGGTTGAGATCCGCGGCGCCGAGAACGTGCGTGGTCGTATGCCTGAATGAACCGCCCCGGGTCAGGGTTTCCTTGAAAATGTCGTCGCCGTCGCTCCATACCTCGAGCTCGGCGAGGCGCGGCCGCTCCCTGCGGAAGTATCGGACCGGGCCGCGTCGGCTTTCTTCGAGCTGGTCGTAGGTTCCCCTGGTAACGGCGAGCTCCCCGCCCGTTGACAGCAGCTTGGTGTATTCCACCACCCCGGTGTCCCCCGGCGCCTCCTGCCTCAGCAGCTCGAACTCTTCCCGCGATATCTCGCGTCCCTTCTCCAGGCCGGACCCGTTTACCACAACCTGAACAAGACGTACCAAGCGCTTGCGGCGCTGCTCGAGGGGGAGGTTGGCCAGATCGATCTCGATCACCCGCTGGTTCATGTTCGGGTGCAGGGTCTGGTACACGCGCGTGAAGTCGATGGATTCACTGGCTATCGCCTTGATCGGCTTCTGCCCGTCGGAGACCATCACGTCGAAGAGCTGGAACGGATCGCCCAGATCCTCATCGACGAAGCGGAGCACGATTTTGCTCGCGATCAGGGTTCGGCCCATGTCGACGGTGAACCACCACTGCAGGCCGAGATCCCGGGCCGAGCCCGAAGGGGGCGCCGGCTCCCAGTAGGTCGTGAGATCGCCGTCGAACAGGTTGACGACATCCTCCCGGTTGGTACCCGCGTCGACCGCGTCGAGCAGGACGATCTCTTCGGGGTCCTTCTTGAGACTGGCCGGAGGGTTGAAGCGCAGGTTTTCGAGAATGTCATGCACGGCGTTGGTGTTGGTTCTCCAGTATCTCGGCCTGACCCCGTCTTCGTCGATCGCCAGAGTGCCGGCGGAAAATACCCAGTTGTCCCAGTGGGCCTGGCCGGCGACAACCACGGAACCGGGGCTCACGGTATGGCCGCTTTGCGATCCCGCGCTGCTCGCGAGCAACGCCATGGCCGAACAGACGACAGCGAGTCTCTTCATCGTGAATTCCTCTCTACTGTGCCAGCTTCATCAGTCCATCCCGGACAGCATTGCGAGATCTTCAATTGTCCGGGACGAATCCATTTACCCGATCGATAAACGACGGGGCACTATGTAGACCGGCGGCGGCGCACGCCGTCAGAATGGGTATTTCAGGCATGGTTTTCAATAGGTCAGGGCGACGGTGCGCAGGACCTCCCGGTCCTCGACTCCCGATCCATCGGTGTCGCTCCCGAGGCGAAGGCGAACGGCGTACATACCTGGCGGAACGAGGTCTCCGGCTTCGTCCCGGCCATCCCACGGGATCGAGTAAGCGCCGGCGCTGACACTGCGCTGCTCTTCGAGGAGCCTGATCCTGCGGCCCCCGAGATCGAATATCTCCGCTTCGACCGCGGTGCTCGCACCGACCAGCATGAGCGTGAAATCCAGCGTCATCTCGTCGTTGACGCCATCGCCGTTGGGGGAAAATACCGGCGGATTTACGGCGAGTTCACCGAACAGCTTCTTGCGCTCCGGTTGGGCAACCACCTGCAGCGAGGTGCGGGTGACCTTCTCGTCGACGCGCTGCCACAGGCCGTCGCCCGAACCGCGCAGCAGCGCCTGCAGGCGTCCTCCGGTGGAGTAGAGGGTACCCCGGAAATCGACCCGTACCACCTCGGTTCCGGAAGGCACCTCTGGAAAGGAAAGGTGCAGACTGTCGCCGCTGGCTACCACCACGACCCCGTCCAGCTCCTGATTACCCGCTTCGCCACCCTCTTCCAAAAGGGAGGAGGAGCCGGCGAATACCGATTCGCGCAACGGATCGAAGCTCAGTTGCATCCCCGCCGGGGGCACCAGCAGCAACTCGTTGAACGGATTGCCCTGATCCTCGATGTCGACCAACAGGAAAAACCCGCGCTCGACGCCCAATGAATCCACACGGGAAGGGATCACCTGTCCGCGCAGGCTGTTGGCCACCGGGTCGGAGAAGTTGACCTCAATGGATTTCAGGGTGGCGTGAACTCCGGGATCCCCGGACAGCAAGGTCGCCCGAATCTTGAGGAACTCGCGCGGCGAAGGGGAGGTGATCGCGCTTCCCGAGGCCGCCTCGTACGGTTCGCTCCACGGCTCCCAGTCGCTGCCGGCCACCTCCTCGGGAACGATATCCCCCTTCTGCGATTTGATGCGGATCTTGTTGTAGGCCGCTTCCGTGATTTCGGTTCCGTCCGCCTTGAAATAGTGCAGCAGGGTGTCGAGGGTGTTTCCCGTCCGCGTCTGGAGCTGGACCCGCGTTCCCGGCGGCGTGTCGGCGTCCCACTCGATGGTGGTCAGGTTGCGGCTGCCTCCCAGCTGGATCAGGTCGGAAGTGAGCTCCACCTGCGGCTGGTATCCCTGCCCGATCAGCTGCATGTCGCCCACGTAGGCGACGACGTTGGCGGGGTATTCGTTCTTGCCGGCGCGCCGGTACTGGAGGCGAAAGAAGCGGGCCTTGACCGGCTCGAAACTGAAGTCGTAGAGATGAATCAGGCCGCTGGTGGCGGTGCGTTGCGGCAGGCCGTCGTTCTCCACCACGCGTTCCCATTTCAGCGATCCGTCGATTTCACGGGTGCCGTCCGAGAAATCGATCGCGAACCCCCCGAAGGTCCAGGCGTGCTCCCCGGCCCGGAAATTCAGGGACATCCGTTTTCCCTCTATCCAGAAGTAGGATCCGAGGTCGGCGACGAGGTCGACCAGAAACGAGGCGTCGTGCAGTCCCGAAGCGGCGAGGTTGAAGGCGAGATAGCTTTCGATCGTCCCGTCGAGGAGGATCTGCGGGTTGAGATCCGCGGCGCCGAGAACGTGCGTGGTCGTATGCCTGAATGAACCGCCCCGGGTCAGGGTTTCCTTGAAAATGTCGTCGCCGTCGCTCCATACCTCGAGCTCGGCGAGGCGCGGCCGCTCCCTGCGGAAGTATCGGACCGGGCCGCGTCGGCTTTCTTCGAGCTGGTCGTAGGTTCCCCTGGTAACGGCGAGCTCCCCGCCCGTTGACAGCAGCTTGGTGTATTCCACCACCCCGGTGTCCCCCGGCGCCTCCTGCCTCAGCAGCTCGAACTCTTCCCGCGATATCTCGCGTCCCTTCTCCAGGCCGGACCCGTTTACCACAACCTGAACAAGACGTACCAAGCGCTTGCGGCGCTGCTCGAGGGGGAGGTTGGCCAGATCGATCTCGATCACCCGCTGGTTCATGTTCGGGTGCAGGGTCTGGTACACGCGCGTGAAGTCGATGGATTCACTGGCTATCGCCTTGATCGGCTTCTGCCCGTCGGAGACCATCACGTCGAAGAGCTGGAACGGATCGCCCAGATCCTCATCGACGAAGCGGAGCACGATTTTGCTCGCGATCAGGGTTCGGCCCATGTCGACGGTGAACCACCACTGCAGGCCGAGATCCCGGGCCGAGCCCGAAGGGGGCGCCGGCTCCCAGTAGGTCGTGAGATCGCCGTCGAACAGGTTGACGACATCCTCCCGGTTGGTACCCGCGTCGACCGCGTCGAGCAGGACGATCTCTTCGGGGTCCTTCTTGAGACTGGCCGGAGGGTTGAAGCGCAGGTTTTCGAGAATGTCATGCACGGCGTTGGTGTTGGTTCTCCAGTATCTCGGCCTGACCCCGTCTTCGTCGATCGCCAGAGTGCCGGCGGAAAATACCCAGTTGTCCCAGTGGGCCTGGCCGGCGACAACCACGGAACCGGGGCTCACGGTATGGCCGCTTTGCGATCCCGCGCTGCCGGCGAGCAGCGACATGGACAAACAGACGACGGGGAGTCTCCTCATCGTCGAATCCCTCATTCTGACTTTCGCCTTGTGTCCATAAAGCCGGTTGGAGCAGTCATTGCGATCTCGCATACTCCAGGAGGGGAGGTCCTGTTCCCGGTTCAATAGACCAGGGCAAGGGCGGCAACCTCGGCATCGGGCTCTTCATCCGCCTCGACTTCCAGCCGCAACAGGTACAAGCCTGGGGACAGCAGCCTGGCCTGTTCGTCCCGGCCGTCCCAGGTCGCCGAAAAACGGCCGCTGGTCCCGGC
Organism: Candidatus Aminicenantota bacterium; assembly: GCA_026706325.1. Lineage (GTDB taxonomy): Bacteria > Acidobacteriota > UBA6911 > RPQK01 > JAJDTT01 > JAJDTT01. The sequence continues at coordinate 7,298 of JAPOYZ010000306.1, read as the reverse complement.
ATCCACCGCAATATCCGCCACCCGAGCCCCCGCCAGATCGAACACCGCCAGCGAAACCGGAGCTCCCCCCACCAGGTTCACCAGGTCGTATTCCACCATCAGGAGATCGTTGATTCCGTCGGCATTGGGTGTGAACGCCGACACTTCGAACGACCGGATGGTGCGCGTTCCTTCCAGGACCGGGTTTACGCTGAGCGCGTTTCCCTCCACCAGAGGGTCGGCGTCTCCGGGGGTAATGCGCTGGCGAACTTCCACCGGACGCTCGCTGTCGTAAATCCTGCCCGCGAACACTGTGCCCACCTGAAACACTTCGCTCCGAAACACCACCTCCATGAGCTCGCCCGAGGTCTCCAGGTCCACCCGGGGAATGTGCACGGAAAAGCTCTCGCCGTCCCACGGGGTCACGGAAAACTCCCCAGGGGACAGAACCGCCTGCCCGATGCGCACTTCGTCGACGTTTGCCGGAGACGCGGTGTATATCTGAACGCTGTCGAAACCGAGGTCGTCTCCCTGTATCCTGGGAAGCAACTTGAAAGTGAAAGACGTGGTCTCTCCAAGCCTGACCTCGTTGGGGAAAACCTCCGCCACCACTTCACTCGCCGATGGCGGAGCCGACACCTCGAATTGCAGATAGTCAAGAGCCGCTCCGGAAGATCCCTTTGAAGAGAGGAAGTCCGCTTTCGTCTGCAGGAACCGACGGGGCTTGCCGTCCACATCCTCGCTCCGGCCAGCCCCGAAGTCGAAGGGTCCCCTCCAGAACCCCCAGTTCTCCCTGTCCGGCTTGATGCCCGCTTTCTCCCCTCCCTCCAACCGGCTGTAGCTGTCCCGGTCCAGCAGGTTGCCGTCCCGGTCGAAGCGGGTTCGTTCATCGCCGCGGAAGGTGCGGCGCCAGTAGGCGTTGGGATCCTCGTCATCCCCGGTTCGCATGCTGAGCTCGATGGCAGCGCCCGGATCCTCTCTGCCGGACCAGGTGAGGTCGCCGAGAACGGAACGCCCACCCAGATCGAGGACATTCGAAAGGTAACCGGCTCTGGAAACAAAGCCGTCGCCGTAGATCTCGAACTCCGCTATCTCCCAGTCTCCTCTGGGAGACTCGAACAGCATCTCGGCGATCGGAACGTCGGGAAGCTCGAGGTCGACGATCGGATCCCTGTTCCCGATCACGTTGTAGACCGGGTCGAAGTCGATAACCTCGAATCTTCCGGTGTGCTTGTAGGCCCGGGTTCCGCGTTTCCGGATGTCGCCGTCGTTGGTGCCAATGAAAAAATCCCTGACGAACCGTCTTTTCAGAAACTCCGGCCTCGGCTGGAATACGACCCGGCGGATGGGATACAGACCGGCGAAATCGATCCAGATCGCCCACAAGAAACGGTCCTCTGAAAATCTCGAGGACCAGTTGTAAAAACCTAAAAAGGCGGTTCCATAGTTCCCGTCCACGAGCCCGCCGACCCAGCGACCGTCTTCCCAACCCTCAAGAGGATCGTAGAACCGCACATGGCCGCCGCGCTCCAGGATCCCGGGGGCAATGTTGACGTCGGGATCGAGACGAACCGGCGTCAGCGATTCGTTGATTTCGATATGGCGATGACTCCCGGAACGTTCCTCGTCGACGTCAGCCCAGGAAAGCTGAACGAAATCGATTCCCTCCTGCCTGGCCTTGTCCGGGACCGGAAGTTTCTCACCGCCGAGGCGGTAGACCGTGAGTGTGTCTACAGGGCAGGCTCCAAAGGCACAGGCCACCAGGGTTCCAAGCGTACAGTGGAGGGAGTGAGGTTTCATGCGGCCTTCAAGTGCCTGGAGGGTGGCGGTTCGACCTGCCGTCGACGCGCGACCGGCAGGGAAAATCGTCGCTGTCACTTCCGAAGAAACCTGAAGCAATGAGGAACAGCTCCAGGATGTCCGCTCCCCCTTTCCTTCAGAAGTATTCCCAAAGGCCCGGTTCGCTGCCCGGCGCTTCAGTATGCGATGGGAAGTACGGCAACCTCGATATCGGTCTCTTCGTCCGCCTCGACCTCCAGCTTCAGCAGATACAAGCCGGGAGAAAGCAGTCTGGCCTGGTCGTCGCGGCCATCCCAGGTCGCCGAAAAACGGCCGCTGATCCCGGCATCCACCGCAATATCAGCAACCCGCACGCCCGCCAGATTGAACACCTCGAGCGCCACGGGGACACCCCCTGCCAGGTTTACCAGGTCGTATTCCACCTTCAGCAGGTCGTTCATCCCGTCGGCGTTCGGAGTGAAAGCGGACACCTCGAGCGCCTGGATGGTCCGTGTACCCACCATTCCCGGCGATACGCTGAGGGTATTCCCTTCCACCAGCGGATCCGCATCGCCCGCCGTAACCCGCTGGCGCACTTCCATCGGGCGGGTTGTGTCGAAAACACGGCCCGTAAACACGGTACCCACCTTGAACACCTCACCTTTGAACACCACTTCGATGAGCTCACCCGAGGACTGCAGGTCGACCCGGGGAATGTGCACGGAAAAGCTCTCGCCATCCCATGGCGTGACCGAAAACTCCCCCGGAGACAGAACCTCGGACCCGATTCGCACCTCGTCGACGCTTGCCGGGGCCACCGGCGTCTGGATTTGAATGCTGTCGAAACCGAGGTCGTTCTCCTGCATCTCCGGGAGCAGCTTGTAGGTGAAGGAGGTCACCTGCCCCAGTTCTGACACCGTCGGCTCGATTTCGGCGAGTACCTGGCTGGCAACCGGCGGCGTCGATACCTCGAATTCAACAAAATCCAGCTTGCTTCCCGCGGAGCCGATTGTCGAGGAAAAATCGGCTTTGATTTGCACGAATTGCCTGGGCTTGTCGCTGACCAGGTCGCCGCGTCCGGCATCGAAATTCAACAGTGTAGTCCAGAAACCCCAGTTCTCCCTGTCCGGGGTTATCGGCAACCTCTCGCCTCCTTCGAGCCGTTGGTAAGTTGACCGGGTGAGTTCGTTCCCGCTGGCATCGAACCGCGATTTCTCATCGCCGCGAAATGTCAGTCGCCAGTAGAAGTTCGGGTCTTCGTCGTCTCCTGTGCGCACGCTCAGGTCCACGGCGGCCCCTTCGTCAACCGAACCCGACCAGGTCAGGGTGCCGAGGCTCGAGCGCGCCCCGAGGTCGATGATGTTGGAAATGTAGGCCGCCTGTGACACGAAACCGTCCCCGTAGATCTCGAGTTCAGCGAGTTCCCAGTTCCCCTCTCCGGCGGCCAGTACGAGCTCGGAAACAGGCTCGTCCGGCAGCTCGAGGTCGAGAACGGCTGTGGTGTTTTCCCTGATGTCGATCTTTACGTCGAAGTCGACGAAACGGTTCCCGCGCCAGGTCAGCCTGCCATCCCGGGTGCCGTGCAAAGGGTCGAGAGCGAGGGTGGCAGGAGTTCTGTTGACCGGTGCGTTATTGGTACCGACCTGCAGGTTGGGCATGAAGCGGTCGACATGGTGGTCGGGGGTAGGCTGCAGGACCAGCCGGCGGATCGGGAAGAAACCCCGGAACTGAATCCACACGGTCTTGCAGCGCCGCGTCGCCGTGAAGGTACCGCAATGGAGCCCGAAATCGGATCTCAGGCCGGTGTAGGCGGTTTCGTAATCGCCGTCAAAAGCCAGGTCGAGCAGTGGTTCGTCCTGCCAGCCGTACCCATTGGAGGACTTGATTTCCGCACCGCGCGACCTGAGCAGCGGAGTGAGATTTTCGGTCGGGTCGAGGCGCTGGGGTTGCAGAGGCCCGTCGGTCTCGACGAGGAAAGCAGATCCGAACTTCTCCTCGTCCGCGTCGGCCCAGCTCAACTGAATGAACTCCACGCCGGCCTCGGAGGCGATTTCGGGAGGCGGGATCTCGGTCCCACCGATCCGGTAGATGGTCAGGGCATTGCCGTTCCTCAATCCCGCCGGGTTGAGAATCAGCAGGGCCCCAAGGGCCAGCGCATGACGGGCCGGAAAGGCGGTCATGTCATCCCCTTTTATTGTTTGAAGACTCAGTAAACAAGGGGCACCGACGCCACCGCGATATCGGTTTCCTCGTCCGCTTCAACTTTCAGTCTGATGAGGTAGATACCCGGGGGCTGCAGCTGATTTCCTTCTCTGCCGTCCCAGGTTGCGGTGAAGCGGCCGCTTTCACCTGTGCCGGTCCCGTCTATCTCGATGGCCGCGACGCGTTCGCCGGCAAGATTGTACACGCCAAGTTCGACAGGAACTGCCCCGGAGAGATTGACGAGATCGTACTCGATCTCGAGAACATCGTTGACGCTGTCGCCATTCGGCGAGAATGGAGACACGATCAGGGCCTGAATCGCACGGCCACCGACCGTGGTTGGGGAAACGCTGAGCGAATTCCCCTCCACAAGCGGATCAGCGTCCCCTTCAGTGACGCGTTGGCGAACTTCCAACGGCTTCTCGCTGTCGAACACTCTGCCGGAAAATACGGTGCCCACCTTGAACACCTCGCTCTGGAACACTACCTCGATAAGCTCTCCCGACGACTGCAGGTCGACGCGGGGAATATGGACCGAAAAACTTTCGCCGTCGTATGGACTGACGTCGAACTCCCCCTGAGACAGAACCGCCGACCCGATGCGTACTTCGTCGACGCTGGAAGGGGCAAGGGGCGCCGAGATCTGAATACTGTCGAAACCGAGGTCGTCTCCCTGTATCCGGGGAAGCAGTTTGTAGGTAAAGGCCGTAGTCTCTCCGAGTTGGGCCTCCCGGGGGAAGATCTCGGCCATCACCTCACTCGCTACCGGCGGCGTCGACACCTCGAATTGCAGAACGTCGAGAGAACTGCCGGCTGACCCTCTGGTCGAGAAAAAATCCGCCTTGACCTGCACGAACCGGCGAGGCTTCCCACCTACGAGGCCACTTCTGCCAAGAGCAAAATCCAGCGGGGCTGTCCAGAATTCCCAATTCTCGCTGTCCGGTGCGATGCCTCCCTTTTCACCACCTTCCAACCGGTTGTAACTGCGGCGATCCAGGGGTTTGCCTTCATGGTCGAAGCTGCTGCGCTCCTCACCCCGGAAGGTGAGGCGCCAGTACGAGTTGGGATCCTCGTCATCCCCGGTGCGCATGCTGAGCTCGATACCGGCCCCGGGATCCTCGCTTCCTGACCAGGTGAGGTCGCCGAGGCTCGAGCGCCCGCCGAGGTCGACGATGTTCGAAACGTAATTCGCCCGGGCAGCATATCCGTCCCCATAGATCTCGAGCTCCGCAATTTCCCAATCTCCGGAGGGGGACTCAACCAGCATTTCGGCAATCGGAATATCAGGCAGTTCCAGATCGAGGATCGGAGTCCGATTCTCGGTAACGTTGTATACGACATCGAAGTCGAAGAATTTTCCGCCTCTCCAGGAGTGCCTGTACTCCCGGGTTCCCCGCTTGCGTATGTCGCCGTCATTGGTTCCGATGACGTAGTTCTTGACGAAGCGCTCGTTCAGGAACTTCGGCGAAGGCTGAAAAACGACCCGGCGAATGGGAAACAGGCCGGCGAAATCGATCCAGATTCCCTTGTAGTACTGGCTTCCTGTCTGATCGCCTCTCACACCCTGAAAGGCGGTGTCGTAATCTCCGTCGAACAGAAAATCGAGGTCCGGCTGATCCTGCCAGCCATAAGAATTGTTTAATTGTATCCGACCCCCGCGCTCCCGGATCAACGGCGTCAGATTGACACTGGGGTCGAGGCGGACAGGAGTCAGGGACCCGCTCGTCTCTAGCTGGTGAGAGCTTCCGAACAGATCCTCGTCGACATCCGCCCAGAACAGCTGGACGAAATCGACTCCCTCTTCGTTTGCGGCTTCGGGAACGGACAGATCCTCCCCGCCAAGCCGGTAGATGGTAAGTGAATCCCCGGGCTCTGCCAGGATCAGGGCAAGACCGGGAAGGAATCTCCTCAGAATGGCAATCGTTGTCTTCATCGAAATCCCCCGCTTTTCTCCAACTGGCGGCGCCGGATTGAATTCCATCCAACGGGTTTCACGAAGAATGGTTGGCTTCGGGAAATAAAAAAAGGGATGGGCCCGTTACGAGCCCATCCCCGAACTTCAGAGAAACAAACCTTATCTGGAAACGGAGGCCTTGATCCGTCCCCAACTGTCTTCTTCTACCGCTGTATCCTCGAAGTCTACAGTCTCATCGATCGGCAGAAGGAGGAAGTCAGCGAGGAAATCGGCGTCGCCGAAACTTTCCACGTTGGGTCCGATCGTCCAGCGGCCCCAACAGTTGCAGTCGTCGGTGAACTCGGCATCCCCGTCGTGAACCTGAACGCTCACGCCTATGATCTGGTCGGCCTCGAAGTCGTGAAGGATGCTCTCTTCAGCGGAGGTCCAGTTGTAGTCATCCCAGTAAAGCTGCCACCACTCGGCGTAGGTGCGCGCTTCCTGGTTGGAACCTGGAGTGCCGTCGACCCGGTGCGCCTGTTGCGACCACTCGGGGTCGCGGTACCAATCGCCCTGAGTCATCCAGAACCAGGTCCAGTTCTCCGAGAAACCTTCGTCGAATGCCCAGTGGTGGGTTTGGGCGTGACGGCCTTTCTGCCGCTGGGCTTCTTCGTCGGTCATGCCTTCGATGCTCCAGAAAGTCCCACCGCTGTGGTCGGCATCGATCACACCTTCGATGGTTTCGCCGCCGATGTGGATGTCGTCGTATTTTTCGAAGACATAGTAGATGCGATCAGTTTCATCGTTGTAGGCAAGAGCCCAACGGAACGACAGGGAGGACGGATCGAGGTCGCCCACGTAGTTCCAGGGACGCTCGTCGCTCTGAACGACATCGACTTCGGTAATGAAGAACTCGGGCGGGAGGATATCCCACTCACCGAGATCGCCGTCGAGAACCGGCAGGGCGTTTTCGGGCCAGGCCCAGACAGCGCCCAGAAAGTCCGGAGGATCGTGTGCCGTTGCTGTGCCGCTCAACGAGAAAACGAGAGCGCCGGCAAGCAGCAATGAGGAAAGCTTCTTCACAGTTCAGACTCCTTCAGCTAAGGGATGGAGGGGTTTGGTTCATGAAAATACAGGAAAGTCGAAGTCCAAATTCAAGTTCAAGCCTCTTGACTGACCGGTCAACCTCCGCATCGCTGTCCCCTCTCGACCGGGACTCGGAGATATCTACCATAGTCTAAGGTGTTAATAACTACGTAATCGACCATCGAATGTCAAGGATTAAGTTGAGGGCCAGCAGGGTTTCCGCGCCATTTCTAATCACCCTTAACTACATATATTTCAACAGGTTGCACTAATCCAGTCCCGCGAATATCGACACGAAGGTCAACCCGGCGGTCTCGGTCTCCCGCGACCCGTCCACCACCTCGAGGGAACGCCGGTC
>JAPOYZ010000267.1:6021-14925 GCA_026706325.1 Candidatus Aminicenantota bacterium | reverse complement strand
CGATACGGTGATCTATCGCGTAGACCCTGGAAGTCTGTCAGCGCCGGCCGGATGGTGGATTTCGCCGGCTGGGAGATGCCCGTCCAGTATGCAGGCGCCCTCAAGGAACACCTTGCGGTCCGGACGGCAGCGGGACTCTTCGACGTGAGTCACATGGGGCAGATCGAGATCCGGGGCCCGGACGCCCTGGAATTCACCCAGCAGATGACCTGCAACGACCTGTCGCGCCTGGAGGAGGGACAGGCTCAATATTCGGCTCTGCTCTACCCCGGAGGGACTTTCGTCGACGACATCGTCATCTACCGGATCCATGCCGGACATCTGCTCCTGTGCGTGAACGCTTCGAACCGGGAGAAGGACGTCCAATGGCTGCTTGAGCACCGGAAGGGAGATGTCGAGATCCGGGACGCCAGTGACGAATACGCTCAACTGGCACTTCAGGGCCCCCGGTCCCAGGCGATCCTGCAACGTCTGACGCGGTTGGACCTGGACTCCCTGTCGTACTACCGGTTCACCCTGGGACGAGTCGCCGATGCCGACTGCCTGGTCTCCCGCACCGGCTACACCGGCGAGGACGGCTTCGAGTTGTACGTGTCGCCGCAGAAGGCCGCCAAGGTCTGGAACGACCTTCTGGACGCCGGCGGACCCGCGGGCATCCAGCCCGCGGGCCTCGCGTCCCGCAATACGCTTCGGCTGGAGGTCCGATACCTGCTCTACGGCAACGACATCGACGAGACCACCAATTCCTGGGAAGCGGGCTTGGGCTGGATCGTCGACATGGATCAGGGGCCGTTCATGGGACGGGAGGCCCTGTATCGAATCCGGCAGGAGGGACCGGCAAGAAAGCTGGCCGGATTCGAAATCACCGGGCGAGGCATCGCACGCGACCACGACCCGGTGCTCATCGATGGGGTCCGCACATCGCAGGTCTCCAGTGGAAGTTACTCGCCTTCGGGCCGGAAGAGCATCGGATTGGCCTATCTCCCGTTGGAGAAGGCCGTCCCCGGACAGGAGCTGGAGATCCAGAACCGGCGACGCCTTCTTCCGGCCGTCGTGGTGAAGACGCCCTTCTACCGGCGCCGCTGATCGGTGTTGAATCATCGAGCCCGGTTGGGTAAATAGTGGACGCCCCCCAACGGGGCGGGTGCCCGGCGGTTCGGGCCCCCAAAACCAGAGGGAAGAGAATATGACGATCCCGGAAGGGCTTCGATACACCAGGGAACATGAATGGATCCGTGTCCTTGAGGAGGGCCGGGGCCGCGTGGGTATCACGCATCACGCCCAGGATGAACTCGGCGACGTGGTTTTCGTCGAACTCCCCCGGACGGGCGACGAATTGGGCGGTGATGACGTCTTCGGCACCGTGGAATCGGTCAAGGCCGTCGCCGACCTCTACAGCCCGGTTTCGGGGACAGTCACCGAGGTCAATGAATCCCTGGAAGATCAACCGGAGCTGGTCAACGACGACCCCTACGGCGAGGGCTGGATGATCCAGGTGGAACTGGGCGACCCCGCCGAGCTGGACGGGCTCATGTCCGCCCAGGAGTACGCCGCGTTCCTGGCCGAGGAATCCGGGCACTGATCCGCTTGACCCATGCGCTACATTTCCCTGACCCCGCAAGAAAGGCAACACATGCTCCAGGCCATCGGCGTGGAGAAGACGGAGGACCTGTTCGAGTCCATCCCGGTGGGAGTCCGCCTGGGCCGGCCGCTGGATCTGCCGGAGCCGCTCTCCGAATCGTCGCTTCTGGCCGACTTCAAGTCCATGGCCCGCAGGAACGCCTGCGGGGAGGATTTCGCCTACTTTCTGGGCGCCGGCGCGTACCACCACTTCATTCCCTCCGTCATCGACACCCTGGTTTCGCGCTCCGAATACTTCACCGCCTATACGCCCTACCAGCCGGAAGTCAGTCAGGGAACTCTCCAGGCCATCTTCGAATACCAGACCCTCATCGCTCAGCTCACCGGGATGGAAGTGGCCAACGCCAGCCTCTACGACGGGGCCAGCGCCTTGGCCGAAGCGGTCATGATGGCCTCCCGGGTGACCCGCCGGACACGAATCCTGGTCCCGGAGGCGCTCCATCCGAACTACCGGAAGGTCCTCGGCACCTATACGGGGAACCACCTTTCCGTGACCCCCGTCCCCGCCAATTCCGCCGGCTCCATGGATCCGGAGACTGTGGACGCCCTCCTGGACGACCGGACGGCGGCGGTCGTGGTCCAGTCCCCCAACTTCTTCGGCGTCGTGGAGGAGATGGAAGAACTGGGCCGGCTGGCTCACCGGCGCCGCGCTCTGCTGGTGGCCGTCACCACCGAGGCGCTCTCCCTGGGGCTGCTGAAACCGCCGGGTGAGATGGGCGCCGACATCGTGGCCGGAGAGGGGCAGAGCCTGGGACTCCCTCTGAGCTTCGGGGGACCGTATCTGGGGCTGTTCGCCACCCGCGACCGCTACAAGCGGCAGATGCCGGGCCGCCTCGTGGGTCAGACCGTGGACCGGAAAGACCGGCGCGGTTTCGTCCTGACCCTCTCCACCCGGGAGCAGCACATCCGCCGCGAGAAGGCCACCTCCAACATCTGCACCAACCAGGGCCTCTGCGCCCTGGCCGTGTCCATCTTCCTGTCCACTCTGGGCAAGAACGGCATTCGAGAACTGGCCGAGCAGAACCTGAAGAAGGCCCACTACCTCCGGCGAAGATTGGCCGGCCGCCTGGTCTTCTCGGGGCCCGTATTCAACGAAATGGTGCTGCGGGTGGACGATCCCGAGAATCTCAACCAGGAGCTCTACCGGGAAGGAATCATCGGGGGCCTGCCCCTGGGAACCTGGTTTCCGTCGCGCCGGGACCAGATGCTGGTCTGCGTCACCGATCAGAACACCCGGCGCCAGATCGACCGCTTCATCCGAGTTCTCCAGCAAAGCCGCGTGACCGTATGAATCGAACCAGTCCCGTCTACAACCTCAACGAGCCGCTCATCTTCGAGCAGTCCTCCCCGGGCAAGGCCGCCTACAGCCTTCCTCCCCTCGACGTGGAGGACACGCCCATTGAAGAGATCCTGGATCCGGGACTGACCCGTCAGGAGGTCGGGGGATTCCCGGAAGTGAGCGAGGTGGAGATCATCCGGCACTACACCCGGATGTCGACCTGGAACTACCACATCGACCTGGGAATGTATCCGCTGGGCTCCTGCACCATGAAGTACAACCCCCGGCTCAACGAGCGGACCGCTCGCATGCCGCGGATCGCCGTGGTGCATCCCATGCAGGAGGCCGCTCTGTCGCAGGGCAACCTGGAGCTCATCCACCGTCTCCAGGAGTGCCTGCAGGAACTCACGGGCCTGGACGCCGTCACTCTCCAGCCGGCGGCCGGGTCCCAGGGAGAAATGGTGGGGATCCTCATGGTGCGCGCCCACCATGAGGCGCAACAAAGGCAACGGCGCTACGTCCTGATCCCCGACTCGGCACACGGCACCAACCCGGCCAGCGCCGCCATTGCCGGGTACCAGGTGGTCTCGATTCCCTCCGATTCCGCCGGCAGGATCGATATCCGGATCTTGCGCGAGCGCATGAACCAAGACGTGGCCTGCCTGATGTTGACCAATCCCAACACGCTGGGGATCTTCGAGAGCCGGATCGAGGAGATCAGCCGGATCGTGCACGATCAGGGTGGGCTCATCTACATGGACGGGGCCAACTTCAACGCCCTCATGGGCTATGCGCGTCCGGGGGACATGGGGATCGACGTGCTCCACCTGAATCTGCACAAGACCTTCTCGACTCCCCACGGCGGCGGTGGTCCCGGCTGCGGAGCCGTCGCCTGCCGTGACCTGCTCGCCCCCTACCTGCCGTTACCCGTGATCGAACGGGACGGCAGCGGCTACCGGGCCAACTCGGACCGTCCCCATTCCATCGGTCCGGTCCACGCCTTCCACGGCAACTTCGGCATGATGGTGCGGGCTCTGACCTACATCCTCACCTGCGGCGGGAGCGGACTGAAGCAGCTCACCGAGACCGCCGTTCTCAACGCCAACTACATCCGCGCCCGGCTCCAGGAATACTTCCACCTGCCTTACCCGACCCCGTCCATGCACGAGGCGGTCTTCTCGGACAAGACCCTGGAACCCTTCGGAGTCAAGACGCTGGACGTGGCCAAGCAGCTCATCGACGAGGGCTTCCATCCGCCGACGATCTACTTTCCCCTGATCGTCCGGGGTGCCATGATGATCGAACCCACCGAAAGCGAGAACAAGGCGGAGCTGGACGCTTTCGTGGACGCCATGGTCCGGATCTACCATCGAGCCAGGGAGGATGCGGACGCTGCTCATGAAGCGCCCCGCCTGGCCAAACGGACCCGGCTGGACGAGACCCGGGCCGCCCGCCGTCCGGTGCTGAGGTGGAGTCCCGGGGAGGAAGGGTAAACCAGGAGGACCGAGAACCGGAGGACCCGGTGGTGAGTCGTCGGAGTCGAGCTGTTCTGCTGAGCGCCTGCTGGTTGCTGGCGGTCCAATTCCTCCAGTCCCAACCCTCCTCGGATCCCGTTCCCCCCTCCTTTCGAGTCCGGGCCAACTTCATCCGGGTCCCGGTCACCGTCTTCGGGCCGACGGGGAAACTCCTGACCCATCTGGAACGGGAACACTTCTCCCTGCTGGATGAGAACAGCCCCCGGGCCATCGAGAACTTCGTGCTGGACCAGGACCGCATCCACGTCGCTCTCCTGCTGGACGTGAGCGGCAGCATCCGCAACGAGTTGAAGCAGATCGCACAAGCGGCCCTGGACTTCGCCCGTTCCTTTCAGCGAAACGACCGGTTCTCCGTCATCACCTTTTCCGACCGCGTCCAGGTGCTCCAGGACTGGACTTCGAGCCTGAGGGCGGTCCGCCGGGCCCTCAGGAAGCTGGAACCGGGCTATCGGACCGCCATGTATGACGCGCTGTGGACCACCACCAACCGGCAACTGTCCCGGGTCGCCGGGAAGAAGGCCATCATCCTGCTCACCGACGGGTTGGACAACGAGAGCGGTCAAAGCTACGACCAGATCGTCCGTCGCCTGATCGCTTCCAACGTCGCCCTCTACATCATCAGCAGGACCCGCCTGATCCAGGACGAAGTAGGCCGCAGCAATCGCGTGGAATTCCTGAACCGGGTGATGTCCGAGTTGGTGAATCCGGAAGAGGACTTCGTGGACACCTACTTCGAACAGAAGGAGCAGGCCATGCTCCACCTGGCCGAAGCCACCGGGGGGAGGGCCCTCTTTCCCGAGAGGCTGGAGGAGCTTACGGACAGGTATCTGGAACTGGCCCGGGAGCTCAAGAGCCAGTACGTCCTCACCTTCCGTCCTCCGCCCAGTTCGGAACAGGCCTTTCGAAGCATCCGGGTCCAATGCAGCGAACCCACCGGCAAGATCCTCCACCGCCGCCAGTACTATTGGCCGAGTCCACGGTTCTGAGGGGAGCGGCGACATGCCTGTCGCCGAATTGGACGGGCGACTTTTAGTCGCCCCGTAGCCGTGTAGCCGTGTAGCCGTGTAGCCGGAGGAACAATAATGTCGCCTCCCCGTCGCAGTTTTCCCGCATTCCGTCGTTAAAGAGTCTACTGGATGTTCCACTGTCAAAACTGGGCCGTTTCTGCCTGTTCAACCCCTGCCTCGTCCTTGCCCTCCTGCTGGGTGCGGGCCGCCTCCTGACCGAGGAGCAGCGGCGTCCCCGGCTCGCCATTGACCGGACACAGACCGTCGAGATGGTGGGCCGGATCGATCACCCCCCATTTGCGCTGAAGCAGGGTCTGTATCTGGAGATCACGCCTCTGGCGGTCCAACAAGAAGGACGGGTTCTTTCCCTTCCCGGCAAGGTGGCTCTCTACGTCTACTCCCTCCCCGGCGGAACCGAAACGGAGCCCTTCCTCCGATACGGAGACAGGCTGCGGGTCAGCACCTTCCTCGAGGATCCACCCCACCATGGAATCCCGGGAGTGGAGGACCTGCGCCTGCGCTTCTGGCAACGGGGAATCGTGGGAGTGATGCGCGTCAAGTCACACCTCCAGGTCCGGCGCTTGGCGCCGGATGCCGGATGGGACCCCCGCAGACCATTGTTCACCTATGTCCGATCGTTCGAGCGCTTCTGCCGGCGGACGCTGCAGCCGGAACAGCAAGACTTGGTCCTGAGCACCCTGCTGGGCCAGACCCGCCGCCTTGAGGAGGTCGATCGCATCAGCATCGAGAAACTGGGAATCTTCCACCTTTTCGCCGTTTCCGGATTCCACGTCTCGCTGGTCTACCTGTTTCTCCATCTCCTGTCCCGTCCCCTGGGATTGGCCGGGCGCCTCCTGGCACTGGGCGCCGTCTGGAGCTACGTGGTGGCTGTGGGGGCTCCCATCTCCGCCATCCGGGCCGGACTCATGGCCAGTTGGATTCATCTCCTTCTGTCCCTGGGCCTCAAATCCCAGTTCCTCAACGGTCTTGGAATCGCCGCCCTGATCATGCTGGGGACCCGGCCCCAATCCCTCCATACGGCGAGTTTCCAGTTCTCTTATCTTAGCCTCCTGGCCATCGGACTCTGCGTCTTCCCGATCCATACCTGGATCCGCACCTTGCAGCGATCCGCGTCATCGCTCTTTCTACCCCAGGTGAGGGTCGAGCCGACGGCCCGGGGGCGGCTGGGGCGGCAAGTCCGGTACCGGCTGGAGGGTCTCCTGGAGCCGCTGCCCAGAACCCTGTCGAAAACCCTGGTTCCCTGGTTGGGCCGCGGCTCCGGATCGGTGCTTTCACTGGTTTCGTGCACGCTCTGGATCCAACTGTTCACCCTGCCCCTGGCCCTCTACTACTCCAACGTCTGGTGCTGGACCCATTGGCTGTCCAACCTGATTCTGGTGCCCTGCTTCTCCTTCATCCTCCTGGCGGCGTTCGCGCTGCTGGCCACCTTTTGGCTCCCCACGGGAAATCTCTTGTCGTGGCTGGTGGGGACGATGGCCGACCTGATCCGTGAGCTGATGGAACTGGTGCAGCGCGTCGCCACCATTCAATACGTACCCCACCCCACGACCGCAGAGCTGATTCTCTATTTCCTGCTCCTTGGGCTGGCCCTGATCCTGGGCCGGAGGGCGTACCATCTCCTCTGGCTGGCCCCGGTTCTCCTGTTCTTCTCCGTGACCCGGGAGACTGCGCCCGCCACCGAAGAGCTCGAGGTCACCCTGCTGGACGTGGGCCAGGGGGAAAGCATCCACATCTCCTATCCGGACGGCGGCGACGCGCTGGTGGATACCGGAGGACGCTGGTCGTGGAACGCGGAACCCAGCCGCTTCGTCGGGCAGAGGCTGGTGGGACGCTATCTCTGGCACCGTAGAATCCGGAACCTCTCCTACGTCCTACTGACCCATCCGCACCAAGACCACGTGCAAGGGTACGAGTTCATCCGTCGCGCCTTTCCGGTGGAAATATTGATGTTCGCAGAGCCTCCGCCCGGAGAGCTACCGGAGCAACTCCGGACCCTGAGTGACGGTCAGACCTTCGTCTTCTCGGGCGTCGAGCATCGGGTGCTCCACCCACCCGAGAGAGGAGACCCGGTATGGAACTCCTCCAGTTCCAACAACAGGTCGGTGGTCCTGCTCCTCGTATACGGGCGGTTCCGCCTGCTGTTGACGGGAGACATCGACCGGGACATCGAGCGGCGATTGACTCCCAGGCTGGGCCCCACGGCGGTCCTGAAGGTGGCCCACCACGGAAGCCGCTCCAGCAGCTCCTCCGAGTTCCTCTCCCGGCTGCGGCCTCGAGTGGGTCTGATCTCGGCCGGACGCAAGAACGCCTTCGGTCATCCCGCCCCAGCCACCCTGCGCCGGCTCCGCCGCGCCGGAGCCCTCCCCCTCTCCACCGGCCAATGGGGCAGCTTGCGCGTGAGAACCGACGGAACAAGCTGGCAGGCTGCCCACTACCGGCGCGAGACGGACAGCTTCTGCCCCATCATGGGGGGATCCCTGGGAGAGGGGGATTAAGGAGCCCCGGAGCGGCGACATTCTTGTCGCCGAGGGGGGGTTAGGGGGGACGCCAGTCCCCCCTTTACACTTTCTGACTACCGATTCCTACAACAACGCAGAAGACGGGGGGACGGCAGTCCCCCCCTCCCGCTGGAATTCGTATACTAACCCCTGACCCCGTTCGCGAAATCCGAACCACCGTGTCTCAGACAGCCCTCAGAAAAAATGGCCGCGCGCCGTCCAAGACCACCTCTCACCGGCCGGTCGACGTCGTCGGCTGTTGGTGCGCATTGGGCTACGGTGCCCTCGCCTACCTGGCCCGCCAGCCCGGCGAGCCCGATCTCCCCATCTTCTTCGTCCTGGTGGCCTGGACCGCCCTGCCGGTCTTCGGACTCTACCTCTATTTCAGACAGCGCGGCGAACCGGTTCCCATGGGACGCATGTTCCTCTGGGCCGTGGCCTTCAGGCTCTGCGGACTCGCCGGCGGACCCTTCTTCGAGGACGACTTCCATCGCTATCTGTGGGACGGCTACCGCTTCGCCACGGCCGGGACGCCTTACGGCGCCGCTCCGGAGGCGTTCTTTCTGGACACCAGCGTCCCCCCGGCGTTTCAGCAACTACTGGACGGCATCAACAACCCCGACCTGCCAACCATCTACGGACCGGTAACGCAGATCTTCTTTCTGCTGGGCTACTGGCTGCAACCGGGCAGCGTGGCGGCTCTCCAGTTGATCCTGATCCTGGTCGACCTCCTCATGGTCTGGATCCTCCTCCGTTTGACGCCGGCGTCCAACGTCATGCTCTACGCATGGTGCCCGCTCGTGATCAAGGAAATCGCCTTCACGGCCCACCCGGACGGCGCCGGCGCCTGCCTGATCATGGCGGCGATCCTGCTCGTCCGGAACCGGCGCGCGGGAAGCGCCGCCATCTGCCTGGGGATGGCC
>JAPOYZ010000267.1:0-6006 GCA_026706325.1 Candidatus Aminicenantota bacterium | reverse complement strand
TCGGCGCCAAGATTTTCGCCCTGGTGTTGGCTCCGTTGGTGCTGCTGAGAACCCGTCCGCGCCACTGGCTGCTGTTCGGCGTTACACTGGCCGCAGTGTATGCTCCATTCCTTCTGATGGGCGGCACGAACCTCACCTCATTGCAGGTGTTCGCCCGGGAGTGGGAATTCAATTCCGCGGCATTCGGCTTGCTGGGGACCCTGTTGCCACGATTCGAGGCCCGGCTGATTCTGGGTCTGGCGTTCGCCGTCTTTTGGCTGCGCTATGCGGGCAAGTTCTCTCGAGGCGGTCGACACGCCATCCCCCGGGGCGATTGGCTCTTCGGGGCGCTGCTTGCCGTCTCTCCGGTGATCAACCCGTGGTACCTGCTCTGGTTGCTCCCGTTCGCAGCCATTTCCCCGAGCGCCTGGGCCTGGACGGCGTCGACCGCCGTCCTGCTCAGCTACGTGATCGGAATCCACTTGGGAGACTACACCCTGCAGGCGTACCAGCAGCCGGCCTGGATCCGTTTCCTGGAATTCGGCTTGATCCTGGCGGCATTGGCCTATGACCTGATCCGGCGCCGGGGCCAAGCGGAGCTCGCCCACGACGCCCACGTGCCATGTACGAGGACCTGACCGTCGGCGCCGTGATTCCGGCGCACGACGAAGAAGACAACATCGGTCCCGTCGTCATGTCGCTGTGGGACCTGCGCACGGAGAGCGGGCTCCAGGTGATCGACGACCTGGTGGTGTGCGACAACGCCTCCACCGACGAAACGGCGCTGCGGGCCAGACGGGCCGGCGCCCGCGTGGCACGCGAACCGACGCCAGGTTACGGAAGAGCCTGCCTGACGGCCATCGCGGCCCTGGAACCAGTGGACGTGGTCCTTTTCGTCGACGGCGACCAGGCCTTTCACATCGGCCAGTCGCTCGACCTTCTGGCGCCGATCGCAACCGGTGCCGACCTGGTCATCGGGTCCCGGGTCCTGGGACGCATGGAGCCCGGCGCCCTGTCGATGCCGCAGATCGCCGGCAACCGAGTGGCGAGCCTGTTGATCCGGTTGTTGTGGAGGGTGAGGATCACCGATCTGGGCCCGTTCCGGGCCGTTCGGGCGGACGCGCTGCGGCGCTTGGAGATGCGGGACACCGCCTACGGCTGGACCGTGGAGATGCAGGTCAAGGCGATCCAGACTAGAATGCGTATGGTCGAGATCCCGGTGGACACGCGGCGGCGGCGCTTCGGAAAATCGAAGGTCGGAGGGACCGTCAGAGGGGTCATCGGGGCTGGCGTCGGAATTCTTTCCATGATCTTCGGCCTTTGGATTCGCGGTTGGACGCCCGATTCGACAGCTTCGGTCCAGCGGCGGCGAGGAGAATGAGTTCCCATGAGACGGATACGCTTTCGATGCCCCTTTGCCCCCATGATGCTGCGCCGCCACGCCGCCGCAGTCTTGATCGGTCTGACCCTGATCACAGGCGCCGCGCCCGGCGAGAGCAAGTTGAAGCTGCTCACGTTCTGGGACGCGAGTGACGAAACCAATTCGTCACAGATCGATCACGGCACGTGGCAGGAAATCCTGGACACTTACCTGCGGTCCCACAGCTCCGGCATCAATCGATTCGACTACGCCGCCTTGAAGGCCAGTGCCGGGGACACCGCCAAACTGGCCGGATACCTGTTCTACCTGCAGGAACTCGATCCCAGGACCTACTCGCGGAGGGAACAAAAGGCTTACTGGTTCAACTTCTACAATTCACTGACCGTGAAGGTGGTGGCCGACGCCTATCCCGTCGACTCGATCAAGAAAATCAGCAACAGCATGCTGGGTGGTCTGATTCCGGTCGGCCCGTGGGGCGACGTACGGGCCAAGGTGTGCGGCCAGGACCTGACTCTGGACAACATCGAGCACGGCATCCTGAGGCCCATCTACCGTGATCCCCGGATTCACTATGGAGTGAATTGCGCCAGCCTGGGGTGTCCGAATCTATTGGAGACGGCTTTCACCGCGGCCAATACCGAGACACTGTTGGATGGTGCCGCCCGCGCCTATGTGAATCATTCCCGGGGCGTCGATTTTGTCGACGACGATTTCATCGTCATCTCCAGCATCTACACCTGGTTCTCGGAGGACTTCGGCGACACCGAGGAGAACGTGCTCAAACACCTGGCGCGGTATGCGGATGATGAACTGGCGGACCGCCTGAAGAACTTCGAGGGAGCCATCGACTACGAGTACGACTGGGATTTGAACCAGCCGTAACCGGTGCGGCTGGAAACCGCCGTTCCTCAGAACACGTAGTTGAGGGAGACGCCGATGACGTTGGAGACGGCCGTATTGCGTCCGGCGATCACCCTGCCGTAGGACGCTCCGATGTTGGCCCGGTCCGAAACGGCGATGCTCACGGAAGGTCCGACGATATGGAAGTCTTCCTGCAGTTCGGGAAACACCATGGGTGAGAATCCCGGGCCTCCGATCTCCAGACCCGATGTGGAATCTTCCATCTGATAGTTGAACGCCAGTCCGAGCCGGCTTCCCACGACCACGCCGGCCGCCAGCCGGGCAAACAGGTTGGGCGGAATGTCGTGGTCGCCCGAGGTTCGATTGCGATACCCGATCTCACCCGAAACGGCAAAGCCATTGTCGAAGTACTTGCCGATCAGTGTCGATAACTCGAATCCGTTGCCTCCGTCTCCCAGCGAATTGATATAGCCCGTCTCGTAACTTCCCGCCACGATGACTCCGGCGCGAAACGCGACGGTCGGGCCGTCGCCCACCACCTCGTCCAACGCGCGCCAAACCACGCCGGCATTGATGTCGGCCAAGCCGCTGATGCTGGCCTGGGACGGGGGGAGGCCCGGGCCGGTGGCATATGAGCTCTGGGCTCCCCCAAACCGGAAGTCCAGCGCCAGGGCGTCGGTCAGACCGTACGTCCCCTCCACCCAGACCGTCTTCTGGGAGAGATCGTGTCCGCCTCCGGGGGTCGGGCTCTTCGTAGTGCTGCGGAAAAACTCGGTGGCGTTCTGAGAAACGTAGGAAACGGTGAGGGAGCCTCCGCCGGGCGCGGGAAGCCAGGGAGAGCCACCGGCGAACGCGGGTGACCCGTTGATTGCGACGGCCGCAACTGCGGCCAGGATTAAGAGATGTCTTCGTTGCATTGCCATGTTCCTTGGTAAAGCTCGTTGATTGGAGTCGGCCGGCGTCGAGTCCGATGCCGTCACAGCTTGTAACGGCGCGTCAGGAAGTAATGAACGAGTTCCTGTTCGTCCACGCCGTCGTCACACCCGACCGCCTCGGAACCCGGACAGAGCACCTGGATGTTCTCATCGTCCGGCGTACCCGGCTTGTTCGCCGAGTCTCGGGCCTCGAGGCTGTTCTTCAGATTCTGTGCGCGGGCCCGATCGAGTTCACCCTTCTGCAGCGGGCAGGAGTCGCACACCAACTTCTTGTAGGTGAGTGCCTTGCCCTTGGTGTACGCGTCCCTGGGATTGATGCCCCGGCCTGCCGCAATGGAGCCGGACGCGGACAGCGACGCCGGCGCCAGCACGGCGATCATCGCGACGACCAGCAAGCCGATCAGCTTCTTCATTTCAATTCTCCTCAGTAAAGGGTCGGGGTGGTTGGGAACCGCGACTCGCCTGCCCAGTTTGGCGAAATGCAATTTCGCATCGTTTCCGTCCCTCCCGGCCGACGCGAAATTAGTTTTTCAAATATGTAGGGTAAACAATTTTCGGTGCAGGAGTATGAAAAATGTGAAGAATCGTCACGTCCCACGAAACGGAGGGCCGGCCGTCTGCTACGGGGACCATTGCGGAGATGACCGTTACGGCGTTTCGCCCAATTGCATGGCGAGCAGGCCGAATTCGGGGATCGCTGCCGACTCTCTCAACTTGCGATGGATACAGTTCTCCTGCATGCGTTGGTACAGCTCCCGCGAGAGGTGCCTCTTGTAGATCTTCATCTCCTTCCTGACTTCGCTCCGGAGGCTCCGCAGCCGTTTCCGGTCCATTTCATCCCGGAGGACCTCCGCGACCACGACCCCGATGTGGTTCAGATCCTGGTCGATCTGTCGGCCGTCGAGTTGCTCCCGGGCACCGACCTCCTTCCTCAGGGAGCACAACAGGCTCAAGGGTCCGTCGAAGTCTTCCGGACGCGCTTTTAGCGACGCGCTCAGACGGTCCACGTGTTCGAGAATGCGGGCGCTGTCCACTCCCCTGCCTTGGAAATCAGTGGGTTCGCTCGCCTCCTCTCCCGAGCCCACCATGGCTCGTTGATGCTCCTCGAACGCCTGGGTAACGGCCGGATGGCAGTAGGACAGGCTCCTGGGTGAAGTCCTCCGCGACCGGGCGGTCTCGAAACTGCGGTCGATCCCTCGAATCACGACGTGTATGGGAATTCCGCTTTCCTTCCACAATTCGATCAGGCACCAATCCAGAGGCGGAACCAGCAGGTGCTTCTGGCGCCTCCGGATGAAGTGTTCCTCGACTTCCGTGAAGTAGTTGAAATAGTTATCCAAGACGGCCCTGCCGAAGGTCCGGCGGCCTCCGCCATCGACGGCGTTTGACGGGGCCCGGCTGATTTTTTCTCAACGCCGCCGTCCCGACATGCGCTCGTGATAGATTCGGAGCCCGCACAAGGTCAGATTCTCCTCGATCAGGTCGATCCCCTCCGAGGCGCCTGCGATGAGGGGGGCCAGCCCTCCGGTGGCCACGACTCGCGCCCCGCCCAGTTCCTCCTTCATCCGTTTCAGGATCCCTTCCACCAGTCCCACGTAGCCGTGGTAGAGGCCCGACTGGATGCTGCCGCTGGTGGAGGTTCCCACGACCTTCCCGGGACGGGCAATCTCGATCCGCGGGAGCTTGGCGGTCCGGGAGAAGAGTGCTTCGGCCGAGATTCCGATCCCGGCGGCGATGACCCCTCCCACGTACTCCCCCCGGGCCGAGATGGCGTCAAAGGTGGTGGCGGTCCCGAAGTCGACGGCGATGGCCGGGGCTCCGACCAGATCCAACGTGGCCAGGGCGTTGGCTACGCGATCGGCGCCCACGTCGGACTTCGGCTGGTACCGGATGGGCAACAGGGATTGACCCGCGGGATCCACCATCAGGGGTTCGCGTCCGGCGTAGCGGAGGGACAAGGCCTTGAAACATTCATTCAGCGGAGGGACCACGCTGCAGACGGCGGTGTCCTCCACCCGGTCCATCCGGACGCCCGCCATGCGAAAGAGATGGTCGCAGAGGGAAGCGTACTCGTCTACGGTCCGGTTCCTGCGCGTGGAGATCCGCCACGAATGCTCCAGAGTCGTACCGTGGAACAGACCCACGACGATATTGGTGTTCCCGATGTCGATGACCAGCAACATGGGGGTTTTGGTCCGGACGGGGCGACCGAAAACGGCCGCTGACGTCAATGTCTGAAATGGCGCATGCCGGTGAAGACCATCGCCATCCCGTGCTCGTCCGCCGCTTCGATCACTTCGGCGTCCCGGACCGATCCGCCGGGCTGCACCACCGCCGTGATCCCGCTGGCGGCCGCTTCGTCCAGGCCGTCCCGGAAGGGAAAGAAGGCGTCGCTGGCCATGCTGGCGCCTGCAGTCGAGCGTTGCGCTTTCTGAGCCGCCAACCGGACCGAATCGACGCGGCTCATTTGACCCGCTCCGATTCCCACGGTCTGGCCGCCCTCTGCGAAAACGATGGCATTGGACTTCACGTGTTTGGCGACGGTCCAGGCGAAGAGCAAATCCCGGAGCTCACCCGGCTCCGGCGGCCTGCGGGTCACCACCTTCAGATCGTCGGCCGTGGCCCGGACCAGATCCGCATCCTGGAGCAGGCAGGCCCCCGAAATCATCTTGAGGTCGAAACCCGGGGAAGACCCTGCGGACGGTTGCGATTCGAGCCGCATCACCCGGAGATTCTTTTTCCTGGCAAAAATCTCCAATGCTCCCTGCGAGTAGTCCGGCGCGATGATGGCTTCCACGAACAGGGTCCGGGTGGCCTCCGCCGTGGCCGCGTCGACGGGCCGGTTGAAGG
>JAPOYZ010000549.1 GCA_026706325.1 Candidatus Aminicenantota bacterium | reverse complement strand
TGGACATACGCAGGCGTTCACCCCGGTTCGGGACCCCGCGGTGAGGCGCCAGACTGTGGAAGAAAAGCACGTCGCCCTGCCGGAAACTGTTGCCCACCCAGCAATCTCCCAGGTCGTCGGCGATCTCGAAGCCGCCGGCGCCCAACGCCGGCTTGATTTCATAGACCCCGCCCAGGTGCGAGCCGGCGGCGATCTGCAGCCCGCCCATTTCTTCCGGCAGGTCCGACAGTGGAATCCAGGCGGTGAAGGTTTCTTCGGTCCCCTGGATGGGAATGAAGTCCTGGTGCGCCTTGGTCGTATAAGCGTTGCGCCGCGGGAACATGAAACGGGCGATGATGCGCGGATGGTGAATAACCGGCTCTCCCGTCATCCGCTCCAGCAACCCCAGGATTCGAGGGTGGTGGGGCAGCGCGTGGAAGTCCTGGAGCCGGTAGAACTGCTCGTAGACTTCCATGTATTTCGGTTCCGGCTCGACGCAGAACCCGGACAGGTCGGCGACGCCCTCCTCCAAGGAGGCGTTCCTGGTGCTGATCCAGCCGTTGGCGGCCGCGATCTCCAGAAACTGCATGCGCACGGATTCCAGCGTTTCAGCCGGCAACAGACCACGCACGAACAGATAGCCGTCCCTCCTCATGCGGCGGGCGAGTTCGGGACCGCTGTTGATGACGCCGGAAGAGTCGAGAAATGGTTTCATGACGGGTGCCTCCTGACCGGGTTATGGGACCATGTTAGAATCCAACGCCAAGCTTGAAAATACCCTGCCTCGAATTTCTGTTCAAAGACGCATATCGACACCGTCCCGTCTCGTTGCGACGCCCTCGAAACATCCTGGGCTGGGGGTTGGAAAGGGAGGCCTGAAATGACTTCGCCGGTGCGACTGTTCCCTTGTCTACTGCTGCTGCTTCCGGCCTGCTCGTCTCCCGAACCGGCCGGTCCTTCCCAACCCGTTCACGAGATCATCGACGAGAGCAAAATGCCGGTCCCCATGCGGGACGGCGTCAACCTGGCCGCCCACGTCTATCGCCCCGATGCGCCGGGCAAGTTTCCGACTCTCATGCTGTTGAGATACTTCCGGGCTCCCTTCCAGAACGAACACGCCGAGTACTTCGCCAAGAGAGGCTACGCCGTCGCATTGGTGGATTCCCGCGGACGCTACGACTCGGGAGGGACCTGGGTTCCTTACGTGAACGAACCCCGCGACGGCTACGACGCCCAGCAGTGGTTGGGGCAACAACCATGGTCCAACGGAGAAATCGGCACCATGGGGATCTCCTACAACGGTTTCACCCAGGTGATGCCGGCCCCCCTGGGCAGCCCCTATCTCAAGTGCCTGGTTCCCCGAGAAAACCAGCAGACCAACTTCGGACACCTCTACAACGACGGGGTCATGCAGTTGAACGTGGTCTTCGAATTCGGACTCTTCACCAAGCAGGGCGCCCAGACCCAGAAGATCCTGCCCGCGGAAGACCCCCACTCCCGCCGCCTGCCCCTCATGGCGGCGGTGGACGACTTCCCCCAGGTCCAGCACGTGAAGGACTGGTTCGCCCACGCCAGGTACGACGAATACTGGGAGGCCTACGGGATCAAGGAGAAGTACGGGCAGATCCAGGTGCCGGCCTACTTCATGACCGGATGGTACGACAACCTGGTCCACGAGGGCTGGCGGAACTTCAAGGGCTTCACCGAAGAGGGCGGTTCCGAGGCGGCGCGCAAAGGGACGAAGATCCTGGTGGGTCCCTGGGTCCATGGGGGGACGAACTCCTATCCGGAGCTGCTCGACGTGGAGTTGAGGTGGTACGACTACTGGCTCAAGGGCATCCAGAACGGGATCGACGCCGAACCCCCCATCAAGATCTTCGTCATGGGTCCCGACGTCTGGCGCTTCGAGAACGAGTGGCCCCTGGCCCGGACCCGGTTCAAGAAAGTCTACATCAGGAGTTCGGGCAAGGCCAACGGTGACCAGGGGGACGGCGCTCTGATGTCATCGCCCGCCCGGGACGAGCCGCCGGACCGCTACGTCTACGATCCGGAAGACCCGGTGCCGACATTGGGAGGACAGATCTCGACCCACGGGGAGATTCGCGGGCGCAAGGACAGGAGTTCCGTTCAGAGCCGCAAGGACATTCTGGTCTACACCTCGGAACCGCTGGAGCGGGACATGGAAGTCACCGGCCCCGTCGACTTCAAGCTCTACGCGGCCTCCAGCGCCGTCGACACCGACTGGACGGCGACGCTGAGCGACGTGCAGCCGGACGGCCAGGCGATTCACGTCTGCGAGGGGATCCGCGGAGCCCGCTTCCGGGATTCCCTGGAGACTCCGACGCTGATCGAGCCGGGGAGGGTCTACGAGTACGACATCAGCCTGTGGGAGACGAGCTACGTATTCAAGGCGGGGCATCGGATCCGTCTGGAAATCTCCAGCAGCAACTTCCCCCGGTTTGCCCGCAATCAGAATATCGGCGAGCCGCTGGGGACCAGCGACAAGATCGTGGTGGCCAGACAGACCGTCTACCACAACGCCCAGTACCCCTCCCATCTGGTGCTCCCCGTGATTCCGGCAGGAAGCGGGGATTGACCGTCGAGGAAATCGAATGACCCAGCCTTCCGGCCGGGGCTCAAACGAACCGCTCGCCCCTTTTCACGAGGTCCGCGTCGGCCGCGACCATCCCGAGGACATCCGAGGCTCCTTCGAAGAGAACGGCTACCTCCTTTTCAAGGGCGCCCTGAATCCGGAGATCGTACTCACAGCGAGATCGGATATCGCCGGCGTCCTGCAGCGGCAGGGCGTCATGCAGGAGGACTCGGCCGAACCGCGGGCGACGCCCGGCGCCAGCGCCGTCGAGGTCGACATGGGGCCTCTCTACCGGCTGAAATCTCCCTGGGAGCTGATGGCTTCTCCGGAACTGCAGGAGGCCGTGGATATCGCTTTTGGCGAGAAGGTGCGGGTCGGACGGTCCATCGGATTCCGCTATTCCATGCCCATCGATGCGCCCTATCTGACGCCACCCCACCAGGACCACTTCTACATCCGCGAGACCGACGAGTTCCGCATGATCTGGGTTCCCCTCATGGATATGGAGATCGCCAACGGAGGACTGGCCATCGCGTCCGGTTCCCACAAGCACGGCCTCCAGGAGCATGTCGAATTCGACGGGGTGTACTCATACTTCTTCAAGGGGCGGACGCAGAAGGGAGTGCGTACGGAAGACACGCACGGCGTTTGGACCTCGTCGCGGTTCGAAGTGGGCGATCTCCTCATGTTCCACTGTTGCGCCGTCCATCGCTCGCTTCCCAACGTCAGCGGTCTGGTCAGGCTTTCGCTCAACACCATCACCTATCCGGCGCGCAGGCCGACGATGTGGCAGGCCGAGCGAACGGGTCCGGAACTGGAGGTCTTCCGGGCGGAAGTGGAGCGGATCTGCAAAGCCCAGGGCATCGTCGGCGACCGGTTCGAAGAGATCCAGATCATGGCGTTCAAGCAGGGCGATGATCCGAGCCCGGAACTGATCGCAAAGTTGGCGGCTCAATTGGAGCGGCGGTCTCCAGCCGCCGGCCTCCCCACGCCAGAGGGCGCGGCCGGCTAACGAACGGCGTTGCCCTCAGCATCGACCACTCGAACCGGCACGGACCGGCCTAAGGGCAGCGTGAGGTTCACGACCACGGCCCTTGTGGTCACGGCATCGCTCGCTCGTTCCGCAGGGGAACGGCTCCGGGACACTGCATGGATCACCAGAGGCCCCTCGGAATCGCACGTGAATCGGAACCGCCTTTCTTGCTCCACCCCATACGTGGTGAAACTCAAATGGGGCATCTCCTGAACCACCAGGATCTTTCCGCTGGGTGCCACTGAGTTGCCGTTCTCAAGGGTGCCCACGATCTCCACCGGGACCGCCACTGAGGCGACAAGCAGAGCACCCAGAGCCAGGAATACGACAACCGTAAGAGAAACACTTATGTCTTGCATGGGTTTTCCCTACTGTCTTCGCCCCCGTGGTCATTCACCCGCATCATCTCTCTCCTGACGCCTTGGGATCTTCCCCTCTACCCAGTACAACGCCTGAAATCGGAATCGGTCACAATCTTTTTTCCAATCGGGCGAAAAGTCCCCCGATCGGGATCTTCGAACCGACGGGAAAGGGGCGCTTAACTGAGGCTATCCCTTAGTCGTGGAGCTTCCGGGCGGGGCAGGTTCAAGGTGGGCATCGATGCGCCGCTGGAGCAGCTTGGTGGCCCGATGCAATCGAGTCGAGACATCCGTGCGGGAGACATGGAGCAGGTCTGCCGTCTGCCGGGTAGAGAATCCTTCATACACACGCAACTCGATCACTTGGCGGTAGATGTCCGGGAGCAGCGACACCATTTCCCGCAGCAGGACCAACATCTGCTTCTCTTGGGCCAGATCCTCAGGCGTCCGATCCTGAGCTTCGGCTTCGAAGAACGGAACCTCTCTCCGGCGACGCTGTCGCCGGCGAACATCCTTGGCCGTGTTGGCGACAATCCGGCTCACCCAGGGGCAGGCCCTGGGACCGTCGAAGTAAGCATGGTTGATGGATTGGAGGATCTTGATCCAACTGGTCTGGAGCGCGTCTTCGGCGAGACTGTCGTCTCTGGCAATTCTCCGGGCCAGCGGGAAGAAGCGCTGAGAACAGCAGACGATCCACTCTTCCAGGTTGCCCTCCAAGAGGGGGCAGTCCGTGACTTCCGGCTTGAGCGCCGGGTTGGGGAGGACGTTCAGGCGTCGGGGCACTCTTCCCATAGCCCCTCCTAAATCTCCATTCGGCAGACGATGCCGACATCGTCACAATACCACAGGACTCCGTCCCGGATGGACATCCCGTGAGGTATCGGGTTGTCGTCCGCGAGCTGAATCCTCTCGACGATCTCGCCGGTTTCGGGATCGTGCTTGAAGAAGGCGTACTGGTTGGTGTCCGCGCACCAAAGATAGTTCCCTGCCCAACCGATCCCATGGGGACGGTTGCCTGAGGTGGGGAAACGTTGCTCGACGATCCAGCTCGCGGGATCGATGCGGTAGATCATTCGTGAGGGCGGGACCGCCACCCAGAGCTTGCCGTCCTGCCACTCGAGACCGTGAGCGCCGGTTCCGTCACGGGGACTGGCATCGTAGGCGCTGGGCGCGGGCTGTCCGCCCGGCGAAGGCTCCCGCGGAGGCAGGAGCGGACTCGATCGGTGGGGCGCATCCGAAGGCATTCTGTAGATCACACCTGCCCCGGGCGTGAAATACTTGCGGATCGTCTTGCCGTTGGACGCGTCGGCCTGGATGATCTCCCGGCTGTAGGTCGACGCCATCCAGATCGCCTCGCCGTCGAACGTGATTCCGCTCGGTTTCACGCACTCGGTCTCGAAGCCGCGAAGGACCTTGCCGTCCTCGTAGCGGACGAGGAAGGCGCGGCCGTCGTCCCCGTCAATGATCCAGAGGCCTTCCTGCGTGGCCTGCAGGCCGTTGGGGTGGGGACCGGGGGTCTTGAAGGCCGTCTCCACCCGTCCGGCTTCGCGCACCGGGATCTTGCCCATCGCCGGGGCGGCGGCCATGAATGCGAGGAACTGTCTGCGCGCTATCATGTTTGTACTTGCCCCGAAGACAGCAATGCGCGCTTGACGGCCTCTGGCTCCTTTGCGATCACACGCAGAAGAGTTGCAGCCGGGCCACTGATCCTGCGCGATCCTTGCTCCCATTTCCGGTAGCCGGAAAGACTCATGCCCATCAATGGCGCCATCTGCGCCTGTGTGAGCTTTGCCTGCTTCCGAACCTCTCGTGGAGTCACGGGAGCGTGGAGGATAGCGTGGCCTTCTCCCTTCGCGTGAGCGAGGGCTTCTCTGAGAGACTGGATCAGGTCGTCGCCAAATGTGCTCATTTCATCCCCTTTCGGGCCGCCTTGAGTGCGGCTACGAGTTTTGAAACCGTGCGTCTTTCATTCGGTGTCATGTCAGTTTTTGCGCCCTTTGCATAAGCAAGCAACGCGTAAATCGGACTCCCTTCGTCCAAGTAGTAGTAAATCACTCGAGCCCCGCCTCGTTTACCCCGTCCGGAGGCCGCGAATCGTAACTTGCGGACACCGCCCGTGCCCGGAATTTGATCTCCCGCCAGCGGATTCTCCGCGAGGTATGTGATTAGCTTATGTTTCTCATCCTCACTGAACAGCTTTTCAGCCTGACGGGAGAACGTCGGGGTCTCGGCCACTGTTTGCATCGAACGACATTATATACCCCATTGGGTTAGCTTGAACAGTCTCAATCCGGGCGGCAGCTCAAGCTGCCCGAGAGGAAGGACGGACAAATCAGACTTGGGTGACGTAAAGGCGTCATCGCCCGTAGTCGGGAGAAACCGGGAACGGACTCGACTTCAGAAACTCGAACTCGACCTGCCTCTATCCGGGAGTTTCCAATCTGAGATCCCAGCCGTCCAGAATCCACAGGCGTGAAGCGGCCGGGAGAAGGCTGGGACTTCCCTTTTTGAACCATTCCTCCACCTCGGACCGGTGCCCGATGCGAGCCGCCCGGCGCCACCGGCCCACTCCGCCGGTCCGGCCCAGGCCGTCCCAAAAGAAGAAGCGCTCAACACCGGACTGATACAGGCGGTAGGCCATGTCGTAGTACTCACGCGAAGTCATGGCCCGGGGCATCATGTTGAGCGCCAGTGTGCAATCGGTCCCCTTGACCAGGGAGACGAAGTGCTCGACGTCTTGCGGATCGTCCCAGGCGGACACGAAGCTGTTCAGCCGGACCGAGGAGGAATAGGGGATCAGCGTGTCCACCAGACCCTCCCGGACCCAGGTATTCAGGTCCATGCCGTGGAGGATGTTCTCACCCGGCCGGCACACGACTGCGGTCACCGCCAGCCGGCTGCGCCCCTGCTCCAGCTCCACTTCGTCCAGCATCGCCCGCAACTCCCGCATGAACCGGGTCAGAAAAGTGGACCGGTACCGGAGCCAGCGTTCGTCCAGTGAATCCAACTTGCGCGGGTCCTCCCCGTACTCCGCCTGGAATCCTTCCACGATGGGAGCTTCATAGGCCAATAGCGGCGGACGGCGATTGTAGAGGAGGGCCACGCCGTCGATGGCGTAGTTGGACGCCGTCTCACGGAGCAGGGACAGAACGTACTTTCGAGTTTCGGGAAAGGCGTAGGAGATCCGGGGCAGCGGGTTCCCCTCGCGATCGACGCATACCAGTTCCGGATGCTGCTCGAAGAAGCTGCCCTTGGTTTCCGAATAGTGAGGAACCGGGAAGTGAAAGCCTGCCACCCGGTAGGCAGCGTGAAGCTCGATGCCATGCTCGTGCGCGAATTCCACCGCCACTTCCAAGGGTTCGACCCCGGTCTCTCGGTAGGCCCGCCAAGTCTTGGATTCGACCCCGTCATAGGCGCGGCCGTAAAAGGGGTTGTCCGGATCGTCTCCGTGGTCACGAGTCTCCGTCGGACGCCTGCCGATACTGGAGGCATAGAAGACCCGGTCCCCCATGCCCGTTTCCCAGTAGAGGCGGGCGACGTCCCCATGGCGGAGCGGTTCCAGAAGAGACAGGAGAGTCTCCTCGTCACCCGATTCGTTGGAGATCCCCGGATCGATGTGAACGAACAGCCTCTTGTGTTCCGGGTTGCGGCGGTCCGCCTTGAAGTCCCGAACCTGCTCCTCCGACAGGGGCACCAGCTTGACAAACGCCACCCACGCGTCGCGAATCCGGGGAAATGTGATCTGGCGGAAATGCATGGCCTGTCCCGTCAGGTCGGCCGTCTTCCAATACACCTCGTACAGCCGGTTTTCCTGATGGTCCTTTGCTCCCTCGTGTCCCTCCAAGGTCGTAAAGGACGCGTCTCGAGACAGTCGGACATCGATCGCTTTGGTCCCTTCGAAGGGTTTCTGATAAATGCCGATGTAGATTCGATGCCAGCCGGTGCGGTCCAGAGAGTAGGTGATCTCCGGAGCCCGGCTGTCGTGCATGGCCAGCAGCAGCGTGCCGGAGAAGATCCGGCCGGGATCGGGCTGCTGCCGAAAGGCGTCGTGAATCGACTTGATGTCGATCTCGTCGGCATCCCGTTCGGCGGTGTAGTCGACCAAGCGCCAGGTCCCATGTTTCCACTCCCGGGAAAGGGAGGATCGGGGCTCCGACCGGTCCAGGTCGCTCAGATAGATCGCCTCCGAAGAACCGGTTCCTGCTGGTTCAGCGGCAGTGTCGAGGGCCGGACCGTCATCGCCCGTATCCGAGCAGGCCGCAATCGGAATCAACATCAGGAGCGGAAGAAACCGGTTCTTGATATGCATGGCAGATACTCCGCCGGATCATGCCGCGAGGCATTCGGAACCAAAGAAAATTGGAGAAAGATTCATTGTGGAGGAGCACAACGCACTCGTCCAGAAGGAATCGGGAATACCGCCAAGAATAGACCTGCGGTTCGCGGGGTGCTCCTTTGCTTGCGTTGTCGATTCGAACCGGAGTTTGTGAAGTCAGGGGAGATCGAGCGCAGGGTTGCGGTCGAAGAAGTCGAACGGCCCAAGCTCGAAGCCGTACCACACCGTGGGCATGACAGGCCAGTCCTCGGAGCGCGGCAGATGATGCATGCCGATGGTGTGCCAGACGACGATGTCGGTGTCACGGATGGGCCGGTCGGATGCCGTCCACGCCGGCAACCCCTGGCCGGGCTCGCTCAGGGTGGGGTGATCGCCGGCGGCATGACGCTCCTCGTCCCGTTGCGGCGTGATCCAGAGGTGGTGGTCGATGAAGCCGGCGCGCCGCCGCGGGTAGTCGTCTTCCGACAGAAGAGTGTTGGAGTTCCTGCCGGGAACCACCTGGAAGCTGGTCGGGTACCCGGAGGAGTTCCGCCGGCCGTTGCTGAGAACGCGCCACAGTGCGGGCCGTTCGAGGTTGATGTCCAGTTTCGCGTCGTGCTCGCTGTCCGGAACGTGCTCCTCCCGGACCCACAGGCTCCGGCGGGGATGACCTTCGGGCAGCCGCCGCGTCACCAGGCGGTCGGCGACGAAGCGGTTCGTAGCGCCGTCGATGTCCAGGTCGAGTCGATAGCTGAAGTAGTGGTCGTGATTCACCGCCACGATGTTGCGATCCACGAATCGGCCGTAGGCGTCGGCCTCCGGTTCCCCATGTAGGGAACGAAGTCCGGATGTTCCAGCACTTTGTCGACCATGGCCTTGAAGTCATCCTCAATCCAGTTCGGGTGGACCTCCTTCAGCGGCGACCAGGACGCGATCCGGTCCGCAGTCAGATCGACGACCGCCTCGAATGCTTTCTCGCCGCGCCGCACCACGGCGTAGGCCTTGCGAGGCATCCCGGCGCCGGGACGCCAGGCCAGCACCTCGCGTTTCGGTGGCTCCTGCAGCGTCAACTGGGAGAATCGAGTCTTCCTGTCCATGTGCCCGGCATCCCGCAGGAGCTCCAGGACCCGCCAGAATTCCCGATAGCTCAGCGGGTCGAGCGGATGTCCGGCCGCCGGCGCCGGCTGCGCGGCCGCGAGAATTGCGGCCAGGATGAACGGGAGGGGAGATCTGATCACCATCTTCACGTCAGCCCGCACGGTCCGGCGGTCGTAGGGCAGGCCAGCTTGGGCAAATTGTGGCACTTGCCAGGATCGCGATCCAGTGCCGGAGCCGGCGGATGGCCGTCACGGATAGCGGCTTGGGGACAAGGATCGGCGTCGTTCTTGATCGGCAAGACGTCCCTATGCCGCAATTGCCTTAAAGTTGGATATGATCCAGAGTCCGGCATGGAGATGAAGACAACGCCCAGGAGACGGGATTTCATCAAGGGGGCGGCCAGTTTGGCGGCAAGTCTGCTGGCCGGATCCTGTCTCAGTGACTCCTCCAATACGTCGATCCAACAACCCGGGTCCGGCCCCTCCGGTGGCGACAACCCGGCGAGAAAGAGAAGGACCATGATCGTAGACTCGCACGCCTACGTGTTTCCGCCCGGGGACGAGCCGGCGGGGCACGCCAGTCCCCAAGAGCATCTGGCCTGGATTCAGGCGGCTCACGCGGGACACCATCAACCCGCCTGGAGAGTTCGGGACCGGGCGCCGGCCTCGTCCAAGCCCCTGGCGCCGACGGGATTCAAGAATCTGTCCGATCTGCCCGACGTGAACTTTCGAGTGGATCGCAAGCGCGGCCGGGTGGTCTGGACCGTCGACGGAGAGGACTACACCAAGCAATTTTACCCTCCCAACCTGAGAAACCTGGAGTTCACTCCCCACAGCCTCATCGCCGAGATGGACTATGCCGGCGTGGACGTGACGCTCCTGCACACCGACCCCATGTTGATCCGCGACAGCCGCTACCTGGCGGACAGCGTGCGCCGGTATCCGGACCGCCTGCGCTCCATGGCCCCGGTGGACGAATGGCGGATTCCATCGGAGACCGACGCCGTCATCCGGGAACTGGACACGGCCATCAATAAGCTCGGCCTTTACGCCATCAAGTTCATTCCCCCTCTGGGCTACCTGGGCAGCAGCGCCCCCTGGGACGACGGCCCCTATCGTCCATTCTGGGAGGCGGCCACCTCCTGGAAGGTTCCGGTCTTCTTCACCCTGGGCACGGGACCGGGCGCCGTGTCCCTGGAGGACCAACGCCGCGGGTATCTCAACGAATTGGGGATCCTGATGCGCTGGATGGAACGCTACCCGGACACGGTCTGCAGTCTCACCCACGGCTTTCCGTGGCGGGTGTTTCTGGACGGGGACGGGGTCCGCCTGCCACAGGACATCTGGCAACCCTTCCGGAATCCGAAATGCAATCTGGAGGTGAGCTTTCCGGTGCGGCTCGGCGATCTCTTCGACTACCCCTACCGGGAAGTGTGGCCCACCCTGGAGGCGATGGTGGAACACGTCGGTTCCGGCCAGTTGCTCTGGGGCACCGACATGCCCTTCCAGAACCGCTTCTGCACCTACCGGCAGTCCCGGGACTGGATCGAGAAATACTGCCGGTTCCTGGGTCCTGGGGACCTGTCCCGAATCATGGGCGGGACGGCCGCCCGCATCCTCGGTTTGTGAGAGGACAATAGAATTCTCTACGTCGTATTCGTTTCGTTTGTGGCGGCCCTGGGCGGCTTCCTGTTCGGCTATGACCTGGTGATGATCTCGGGGGCGGTCATATTCCTCAAAGAGGAATTTGGCCTCAGCGCTGCGGGACTGGGATTTACCACGGCCAGCGCCGTCATTGGTTGTATTGCCGGACCGATAGCGGGAATGCGGCTCTGTGACCTGCTGGGCCGCAAGCGGACACTGATCGCCGCGAATCTCCTGTTCGGGATCAGCGCCATAGGCACGGCGTTGCCTGAGACCATCGATCAATTCAATTTTTTCCGCGTCATCGGCGGAATCGGGTGCGGCCTCGTCAGCGTCGCCTCGCCCATGTACCTGGCTGAGATCGCTCCCGCGCGCCTCCGGGGCCGACTGGTGATGATGTACCAACTGGCCATTGTGGTCGGGGCCTTTTCCGCCACTCTGGTGGCCTACTACCTTGCCTTCTTCGAGGCTTGGCGCTGGATGTTCGCTTCCGAGCTGGTTCCCATCCTGGTCTTTGGAGTCCTGTTGACCCTGATACCACGGACACCGAGATGGCTGGCGCAGCAAAACCGCTACCAGGAAGCTCGAAGAGTCCTGGCTCGAATCAACGGGCGGGAAAAAGCGGAGGGGCTACTCCAGGAGATTCGGGAATCGCTGGCCGAGGAGACGGGCGCCTTTTCCGAATTGCTGAAGCCCGGAATCCGAACCGCCTTTGCCGTAGCCGTGCTGCTGGCCGTCTTCAGTCAATGGACCGGTTGGAGCGTCGTCGCTTCCTACCTTCCGATCCTGCTTCTGAAAGCTGGATTTGCAGATGCCAGCGACGCCATCTTCCAATACGCCATGGTCAACGGAATCAATATCGGGTTGACTCTCGTCTCCATGTCGCTTGTGGATCGCGTCGGCCGCCGGCCGATCTGGCTGGTGACATCGTTGGGGATGGTTTTCGGCGTCACGCTGCTCGGCGCGATCTTTCACTTCAACCTCACCGGGTTTGTCGTGGTTGGGGCGGTGTTGATGTGCGCCTGGCCTCACGTCATCGGTCTCGGCCCGTTGGCCTGGGTCATGATGTCGGAGGTCCTGCCCACGCGAGTGCGGGCCCGGGCAGTCAGCATTGCGACCATGTGCCTATGGATAGCCAACTATTCGGGTGTTCACGCCTTTCCGGTTCTCCTGGAGTTGTCGGAGGAGCGCTTCGGCTCTCCAGCGGCAGTGTTCTGGATCTTCACTTTGACTTGCGCCCTGGCTTTTGTCTTCGGTTGGAAATTCGTGCCCGAGACCAAGGGCAAGAGCCTGGAGAAAATCGCCCGGGACTGTCGGCATTCCGGGAATCGCTGAGAGCCCGTGGCAAGAGTCGTCACGGCATTTGACCGTCCCTACATCCGGCAGTGGAAAAAATCCGCGTCGTCGGCCAACCGTCTGGGTCTCCAGAATGTTGTAGACCACGCGGGGATGGTGCCCTCATCCCCCGGTTGCGCGGACTCCGGCGTGGCGGCACACCACCGGCTTGGTTACCTTGATTCCGATTGCTCCGAACACCACGGCGTGAGCACCAGAGTGTTCTGTTATATTGGTAAGTGGATTTGTGACAGAGAAAGGTGCCATGAAGAGTGTGGCCGAGCGGATCATGGAGTACGCCGATGCCTCGCCCGAGGCCACGCCGATCTGCCCGGGCAACCTGCTTCATCTCGGCACGCGCGGGGCGGTGAATCAGGCGCTGTCGCGCTTGGCTCGCTCCGGGCGACTCTTGCGGATCTGCCAAGGCGTCTACATGCGCCCGATCGAGACCCGCTTCGGGCGCTGTGCACCGAGCGTCGACAAGTCGCTCCAGTCGCTTTCGGAACTCTGGGGTGAGACCATCGTTCCGAATGGAGGCGGCGCGGCCAACTGGCTTGGCCTGACGACCCAGAATTCGGTCCGCTCGGTCTATCTTACTTCCGGCCGCAGTCGACGATTGCTCTTCGGCAAGCACCCCGTGGAGCTACGGCACGCGCCGCGCTGGCAGCTGGCGGCCCCACGTCGGATGGCGGGAGTGGTCATCCGCGCCTTGGCATGGCTTGGCCCGCATGAGGTCGAAGATGGCCTCGACGTTGTCCTGCCCAGGCTTACTCAGGAAGATCTCGACGAGCTTGCAGCCGCGCGAGCCGTCATGCCCCGGTGGATGGCGGAGCCGCTGAGCACACGTCTCGCGCATGGGTGAGACACAGTTTCAGCATCTCTCGGTCGAAGAGCGCCGCCTCGCCCTGCGCAAGGCCCAAGCCGAAAGCCCGCACCCGGCCTTCCTGCTCGAGAAGGATATCTGGGTTGTTGCGACCCTGAATGTCCTGTTCGAAGCTCCGTTCGGACGGCATCTGGTGTTCAAGGGCGGCACATCGCTGACCAAGGCATGGGGGGCGATTCGGCGGTTCTCTGAAGACATCGACATCACGTACGACATCCGCGAGTTTGCCCCGGATTTGGTCGCCCGCGTCGGCGACGAAGCGCTGCCGCCGACGCGCAGTCAGGAGAGGCGCTGGACCCGGACGATCCGTCCCCGTCTCGCCGACTGGGTCCGTGATCGGGCTGGACCGCTGGTCGAGGAAGAACTCGCCCGCGCCGGGTTCGTGGCGCGGATACGGGAGAACGCCGAGCGACTCTATATTCGGTACAAGCCGCTGTTTGAGGTACGCGGCATCGTGCGGCCGGAGGTGCAAGTGGACTTTGGGGCGCGCTCGACGGGCGAGCCACACGCCGTCCATACGGTCGTGTGCGATGCAGCGGCGGGGCTTACCGACGTCGCGTTTCCGGAAGCTCGGCCAGCCGTCATGCTGCCCGAGCGCACGTTCTGGGAGAAGGCGACCTTGATGCACGTCTACTGCCTTCAGGGTCGTGTCCGGGGTGAGCGCTGGTCGAGGCACTGGCACGACCTCGCCCGCCTTGACAACACCGGAATCGCGGGACGGGCTCTGGTGGATCGTGAACTTGCCCTGTCGGTTGCGCGGCACAAGGCGATGTTCTTCCGCGAGAACGATTCCGCCGGCCGCAGGATCGACTACGAGGCCGCCGTCTCGGGCAATCTCAGGCTCGTTCCCTCTGGCGCCGCTCAGGAGGCACTTGCCAAAGACTACGCCAGCATGCTCGCCATCGGGATGTTGCTCGACGAGGACGAGCCGTTCGGCAGGCTCATGCAGCGGTGCACCCTGATCGAGGAGAGGGCCAACGCTGCCCGGGCAGCCGACCCATGAAAAAGCGTCGACAATGAAGGACTGACGACCAGAAAAACGTCGTGGTCCGGTGATGAAGTGTGGGACATTGAAAGGAGAAGGAGGGTCGAAGGACGGGCCCATCTGGCCCTACTCACGGATCGAAACACCGAGCGAGGCTGCCAGATCAACCAACTCGCTCCAGAGCGTATCCGGGATCGGAATTCCCTCTCGCAGCCGGAGGACCCTGGCCTGGAGTTCGGGATCGCCGGGGATCAGAACTTCCTCGACGCCCGCGGCCGGAGGGACAGCTTGGATCCGTTCGCGGAGCCGGTCGGCCCTTTTCGCATAGTCGGCAAACGGCTGAAACAGGTCGGCCTTGAAGACCATCATGGCCGCGCCGGAATGACTGAAATAGAGGCCCCCGCGATTGTCCTGGGCAAATTGGGCGGATCCAGTGAAGACCCGGCCCAGCCATTCCGCCGTCACCGCCAGCGCGTATCCCTTGTGCTCCCCAAAGGGTATTTGCCCCCCTCCTTCCAACAGATCACCCACGTTGTTGGTGGGATTCCCCTCTTTATCGACGATCCAACCGTCGGGGACTTCTTGCCCGGTCCGCTGGGCGTTGACGATTTTGACTCCTGACGAGGCGGCAGTGGCGAAATCGAACAGCATTCGGGGCTCCCTCCCCGCGGGAAGACCCATGGCCAAAGGGTTGGTTCCCAGTACGGCGCCGCGGCCTCCGTGAGGCACCACTCTTGGCCTTTTTTGGCCGAACCCGCCCCCCCAAACCATCGCAATCATTCCTTCGGCGGCTGCCGCTTCCGCGTACTCCCCCAGACGGCCGATATGGTGGCTTTCCACCAGACCGACGACGGACACGTCGTGCTTTGCCGCTTTGGCGATGGCTTTCTCCATAGCAAATTTCGCCACCACCTGTCCAAAGGTCCAATTGCCCCTGACCAGGGCACTGGTGCTCGTTTCCTTCACGATCTCAGGCCGGGCTGCCGGAACCAACT
>JAPOYZ010000449.1 GCA_026706325.1 Candidatus Aminicenantota bacterium | reverse complement strand
TTGTCCCGGAATCGGACACTTCGTTGCGGCCTGAAGCAGGGTCGGTGCGTGATCGAGACGCGAGATCGCCCTTGACGTCAGGAATCTGACCCAGAATGGACTCCTCGCAGATCCCGTGTAGCTTTCCGTGCAACTCGAGCAAATTCCGAACTGTCCCTTTTCTGCCTTTTCTGTTCGCAACGGCGACCAACTGGATATCGCCTACATCACTCCAGGGATCCGTTCCCAACTGGGGACGGCCATTTGGGAGAACATTCCAGGGCTGGCCCAGGAGGGACTATACGGGGGGGTCCTTACCACCGACTGGGCACTGCGCAACCTGAAGAACAAGCGGGCCAGGATCCGCTACCGGGGACTCAAGAGCTTCGAGGGGCGGAGGCTCCACGAAGTCCATTACAAGCCCAAAAAGAAAGTCTCCTACCGGGTCCGGCTCTACTTCGAGCCTGAGACTTACCGCCACGTGGCCAGCAAGTTTCGGACCTTCGTCCCCCGCAGCGCCATGCGAGGCCTGGCTAACATCAAGAGTGGGGGAGGGGCCCCGGTGGGTGCCCGCGGAGGGGTCACGTTCGGCGGACCCACCCTGTTGGGCCGGATCGGAGGCCCGGGAGCGGGAGACGATCTCACCACCCGCAGCACCATTGAAATTAGGGAGAGGTTCTCGGACTTCAAGGTGGTCGACGGACTGACCCTGCCGCATCGCTACCAGATCACCCTCAACGTCGACGCCAACAGCGGATTCGTGGGCTATTGGGCGATGAAGATTGACCGCATGGTGCACGACCAGAGGATTGGTGCGTGGGCCTTCGCCATCCGATAGCTGGGCGCACGGAAACCAAATAGGCCTTCGTCCTGGCCGTCGAAGGCACGGCCAACCGTGTCTCACTGACATCCTGAGCCGATCGTGGGGAACTGACGCAGGCCGCGTCTCAGACTTCGTTCTTGCGGAACCGTTCCAGCAGATGATCACAGGCCCGGACCGTGAGGGCCATCATGGTCAGGGTGGGATTCTGGCAGCCGGCGCTCACGAAACAGGAGCCATCGGTGACCAGGAGGTTGTCGATGTCGTGGCACTGGTTGTAGGGGTCCAGCACCGACTTGGCCGGGTCGTGGCCCATCCGGGCCGTCCCCACTTCGTGAATTGCCATGCCGGGCATGGCCGTCCGGGCATTGACCCTGATGTTGCGAGCCCCGGTCGACTCCAACATTTCGGCCGCCGTAGCGGCGGCGTCCTCCATCATGGCCAACTCGTTGGGACCATGGGTCATTTGGATCCTGAGGGCCGGGATTCCCCAGGCGTCCTTCTTCTCCGGGTCGATCTCGCAGTAGTTGTCCAGCCGGGCCAGGGATTCTCCGAAACCGCTCAGCCGGATCATGTAAAAGCCCTCCTTGACCGCCGCTTTGTAGGACGCTCCGAAACCCTCCGCATCGAACCGGAAGCTGGGTGAGCTGCCTCCCTGGAAACCGTACCCGCGAATGAACCGGGGGTGCCGCTTCTCTCCCGCCAGATTCCGGAACCGGATCATGTAGATCCCGTTGGGACGCCGCGGATCCGACGCCCGTTTCCGGACCGAGAACTGCGGCAGCTCGCCCGCCGCTCCGGCGCCCACCACGTGGTCCATGAGGTACTTCCCCAGCAGTCCGCTGGAATTACCGAGACCCTCGGGGTGGTTGCTAGTCGCCGAGTTGAAGAGGATCCGGGTCGACTCCAGAGCCTGGGCGCACAGAATCACCGCCCGGCTCCGCACCTGGTAGGTCCGGCGCCGGTGACGGTGAACGTAGGTGACTCCCCGGGCCCGGTTGCTGGAGGAATCCATATCCACATGACTGACGATGGCGTCGGTGAGGAGCGTGCAGTTGCCGCTCCTCAGGGCGTCGGCCACGGTGGTGGCCGGGCTGTTGAAGTAGGAAGCGGTCACACAGCCCCTTTCGCAGGGACCGCAATAGTGGCAGGCCGCGCGGCCGTTGAGCGGCTGCGTCAGGACCGCGGTCCGCCCGATGGTGAGGGTGCGGCCGAATTTGTCCCGCGCCCGGCTCCGGAGCAGCCGTTCTCCGCAAGTCATGGCCATGGGGGGCAGAAACTGCCCGTCAGGCAATTGCGGCTGTCCCTCAGCCTGTCCGCTGATGCCGACGTACTTCTCGACCCGGTCGTAATAGGGAACCAATTCCCGGTAGGAGAGGGGCCAGTCGTCGCCGTAACCGTCGTGGCTGGAGGCCTTCAGGTCCAGGTCGCTGAGACGATAGCTCTGCCTCCCCCAGACCATGCTCCTTCCCCCGACGATTCGCAGGCGCTGCCAGGTGAACGGCTTGTCCTTCGGCGTGGTGTAAGGATTCTCCAGATCGTTGACGAACCAGTCGTAGTTGTACTCGGTGCAGGCGTAGCAGGCCTTCTGGATGGGACGCGTCCGCGCCAGTTCCGGCGAGTGGGTCCGGTACTCCAGCTTGTAGGCGGGCATGTGTTCGGTGAATTCGCTGGGAGAGACCTTGCGGCCGGCCTCCAGCAGGACCACTTTCAGGCCGGCCTCCGAGAGGACCTTCGCCGCCCAGCCTCCGGTGGCGCCCGACCCCACCACGGCCACGTCGAAGAGCTCGCTGTGGGGATCCTGGGCCCAGGCGGAACTCACTTGTGAAAGCCCTCGGGATGCGGACAACCGGGAAACGACCCGGACATGGCGTCTTCGCTCCATCCCAGCTCTTTCAGACCCGCCTCCGAGTTGTAGAAGGCCCGGCTGATCCAATCTTTCAGATTTAGGAAGTGGTCGTGGCCCGGAAAATCGGACCGGTTGTCCTTCCACGTCACCAGCTTGTGGGGATAGGCGACGAAGTTGAGAAACTCCAACTGGCTCTCGGCGGGAAGGTGGAGGAAGGCCGCTCCGTAGCGCCTCAGGCACTCCCCGTCGAACCAGGCCAGGCTGTCCAGGAACCGGCTCTGCGTTTCCCGGGACTCGCTGGCCAGAAGTTTGTCGATGAAGCGGTTGACGAGAGCGGCCTTGGCCCCAGGGGTGTCGGTCTCGGGGATGATGAGGTCGCTCAGCCGGATCAGCGTGTGGTTCTGGTGGGCATCCAGAAAAACAGGGGTCCAGCCGGGAGCGGCCAATTCTGCCGAGGCGTCGTGGCCGGGAGGA
Source organism: Candidatus Aminicenantota bacterium (assembly GCA_026706325.1). Classification (GTDB taxonomy): domain Bacteria; phylum Acidobacteriota; class UBA6911; order RPQK01; family JAJDTT01; genus JAJDTT01. The sequence goes on along the minus strand of JAPOYZ010000449.1, from coordinate 12,186 downwards.
AATTCCCGGGCCCGAACCGGCGCCGTCCCCGCCAGGGCCGCCGTCAACGACGCCCCCAGGGAGCGCCCAAAGAAATCGCGGCGTTTCATATTGCTGCCTCCCGGCTTCGAGAATATCGCGACCCGGACAATATAATCCATTGGATGATCGTCTACAGCTCGGCCGACCGGCAGATGGCGATTCACGAAGAGTCGCTTCACTTCCCTGCCCGGCTCTTGTGGATCTACAGGTGCACGATTACGATTGCGGTGACATGACGACTGTCGACCACCTGGACGGGTCCTGGAGCCGGAGGCGTTGGATGGCCGCTGCGGCGGGCGTGACGGGACTGGCCGGTGCCGAGGACATGGCCTTGTCCTTTTCGCCGGCGGCCTCTGGTCTAAAGCGAAGCGGCCGGCCCCGGTCCGAAGGCCCCCGGAGCCGGATGAAGATCGGCTCCTTCGAGGCCACGCTGGTGGCGTCTCCCGACTACGCGCTGCTGAATTCCTGGAACGTCCACGACACTCACTTCCAGCGTGCGATCCTGGAATTGGAGACCACCGACGGCTACACCGGAGTCGCCGAAATCGGGGGCGCGGCATTTCAGGCTCTCCAAGCGGCGCGCGACACCGTGCTGGGACGAGACCCCTTCGAGATCGAATTTTTCCGCCGAAGCCTCTCGCACCGCTCCGAATTCGCCCCGAGGCACAACGCCGAAACCCTGGCCGCGGTGGAAATCGCGTGCCTGGACCTGATCGGAAAGGTGATCGACCGGCCGGTCGTCGACCTGATCGGCGGCCCCTTCCGGGATGAGGCTCCCTTTTCGGCCTACAACTTCTTCGTCCTTCCGGAGAAGGGTGGACCGGACGTCACGACTCCCGAGGCCATGGCGCAGCAGTTCCTGGATTTCCACCGGGACCACGGGTTCACGACCTGCAAGTTCAAGGGGGGCGTTCTGAAGCCGGAGCTGGAGATCGAAGCCTTGACCCGCATCCGCGAGGCCATGCCCCAGGCCAGGCTTCGCATCGATCCGAACGCGTCGTGGAGCGTGGAAACCTCGGTCAGAGCCGCCCGCCGGCTGGAGCCGCTGGGGATGGAATACCTGGAGGATCCCACGCGGGGACAGGATGGCATGGCCGAGGTGCGCAGGCAGACGTCCATTCCCCTGGCCACCAACATGTGCGTCACCCGCATGGAGCACATCCGCCCCGGGTACGACCGGGGAGCCATCGACATCGTATTGCTGGATCCCCACTACATGGGCGGGCTCAACAACGTCCGGCACTGGGCGTCAACGTGCGAGGCTCTGGGATGGGGATGCTCCGGCCACAGCAACAACTACCTGGGCATCTCCATGGCCACCCAGGTCCACATGGTCTGTGCCATCTCCCACATCACCTACGACGTGGACTCGCATTATCCCTGGACCACCCAAGACATTATCCGGGGCGGGATGCTCCGGTTCCGGGACGGCAAGATGGCTCTCCCCCCGGGACCCGGCCTCGGCGTCGAGATCGACCCGGACAAGAAGGCCCTGCTGGCCGAGAACGTGTCACGCACCCGGGCCCGGCACGATCTGCTCCATCAATGGGACCCCGGATACCCCAAGGATCGTCATGGCGTCCGCTGGTAGAGCGGGCTTCGGAAACTCGGCTGAACCCACATGAAACGCTCCCTGATCCTGCTTCTCGGCCTGCATTTGATGAATACCGGCTGCGGGCCGGACCCCGCCTCGACCCCGCCCTCCCCGGAGGAAATGCTGGAAACCTTTCGCATCAGCGAGGAGTTCCGGGTAGAGATCTTCGCCGCCGAGCCCGACGTGACCGATCCGGTGGACTTGGCGTTTGACGAACAGGGACGGGCCTGGGTCGCCGAAATGAGGGACTATCCCTACCAGCCCCCCGAGGGGGGACCGTTTCTGAGCCGGGTCCGCGTTCTGGAAGACCGGGATGGGGACGGCCGGGTGGACCACTCCACCGTCTTCGCCGAGGGCCTGCCCAATGTGAAGAGTGTCCTGCCGTGGAAGGACGGCGTGCTGGTGAGCTCGGCGCCGAACATCCTCTACCTGCGGGACACGGACGGAGACTTGCGGGCGGATGAGACGACTCCGCTGTTCACCGGGTTCACGATCCTGGTGGATCCGGAGGGCCATCTCAGCAACCTGCGCTTCGGCATCGACAACTGGATTTATGCCGGCAACGACAGCCAGGCGGGGCAGATCACCTTCTCCCGCCGGCCGGGCGCCGAACCGGTCTCGGTCCTGAACGCCGACTTCAGGTTTCGCCTGGACCGGAATCTATTCGAGGCGGCCTCGGGCGCCACCCGGTTCGGACTGAGCTTCGACGAGTGGGGACGTCGTTTCTTTTCCCAATCGGGAAGGCACATCCAGCACGTGGTGGCGGCGCGGCGCTATCTCCAGCGAAACCTCTTTCTGACGGCTCCTCCCGTCACCCGCTTCATCTCCGTTCACGATCAGCGCATCTTCCAGCTCACTCCTGCCGAGGCTTGGCGCGAGGCCCGCACCCGGATGCGCCAGCGGCGGGCGCGGGAGCTGGGGAGAGAACGGCAAGCCGCCTCCACCGGCTTCTTCTCGGGAGCGACGGGAGCCACCATCTACACCGGAGACACGTTTCCCCGGCGCTACCGGGGCAACGCCTTCGCCGGCGACGTGGCGGGCAACATCGTCCACCGCGACGTTCTCACCCCCAGCGGGGTCAGCTTCGTCGCCAACCGGCCCGAGGAGGAAGAAGACCGCGAGTTCATGGCTTCCACGTCACGGTGGTTTCGGCCCGCCAGCTTCACCGTAGGTCCGGACGGCAACCTCTACGTCGTCGACATCTGCCGCCAGTACGTGGAGACTCCGGCCTCCATCCCCGAGCCCATCAAAGAAGGCCTTGACTTCTACGCCGGGATCGATCATGGCCGCATCTACCGGATCGTGCCCCGGGATGCCGCCTCCAGCCCATACGTTCGTCCCGAGCTCCACAAGGCCGCCACACCGGAACTGGTCGGTCATCTCGCCTCGCCGAACCAGTGGTGGCGCCTCACCGCCCAGCGGCTCCTGCTCCAGCGGCAGGACCCGTCCGCTCTTCCCGCCTTGAGAGAGATGGCGGGCAACCGGAAAATTCCGCAGGCCCGGCTCCATGCCCTCTTTGCTCTGGAAGGCCTGTCCGCCCTGGAGGAAGCCATCGTCGGTGAAGCCTTGGAAGACGGTCATCCGGGCGTCCGGGAACAGGCTGTCATTCTTGCGGAGAAGTTCCCCGGCCTTCTGCCCAAGCTGGTGAAGATGACGGGCGATCCATCCCCCCGTGTCGCCTTCCAACTTTCCCTGAGCCTGGGTGAATTCTCCGGTCCCCGTGTGCTTGACGCGTTCCGGGACCTGGTGGCCCGCTACGGAGAGGACCCCTGGCAGCGAGCCGCGGTCCTCAGTTCCGACGCCGGATCCTCGCTGAAGTTGTTGCAATCGATGGTGGCGGAACGCGGCTATTTCAATCAGCCGGCTCCGAACAAGACCGGCTTTCTGGACGATCTGGCCGCCGTCGTTGGCGCCCGCAACGAGGGAAGAGAGGTCCAGCGTTTGGTTCGCCTTTTGGCCCGCGCCCGGCCGCTGAGAGAGGAAGGATTGCAGATTGCGGGACTCTCAGGGTTGGCGCGAGGACTGGAGCTGGCGCAAATCGTGCGCCTGAAACCGGAAGGAGCGGCCGGTTCATTGAGAAGCCTGCTGGGGAGCGGTTCACCGGAGGTGCGCGACGCCGCAGCCAGAGTCGGCAAGCACTTCCGGGTTCCGTCGCTGGTGGCGGCCGCCAGAAAGGACGTGCTGGATGAAACGCTTTCGGCGGCCCGGAGATCCAGCTCCGTCCGGATACTCGCCGCCGCCTCCTACCGGGAGGTTGAGCCGGTCCTGACGCGTGTCCTGACCGGGGCGGATCCGGAGTTGACCCGGGCCGTCCTGGAAACCCTCGCCTATTTCGAAGATCCGGACGTCAGCCGCATGGTCCTGGAAAGGTGGGGTACGTTCTCCCCGGATGCGCGCGCGGTTGCTCTGGCGATTCTGCTCAACCACCCCGCGCGGGTGCAGGCCCTGCTGAGCGCCGTCGAGAGCGGCGCCATGGAAAGGGCCGCACTGGACCACCAGCAGAAGCAGTTCCTGAGAAACCATCCCGGAGAAGAGGTCCGCCGCCGAGCCCTGGAGATCCTGCAGGCGGACACGACGGACCGGGATGCGCTGGTGGAGGAGCACCTGCCGGTCCTGGAGCTGGAGGCCGATCCGCTCAACGGCGGAAAGGTCTTCCGGAGGGAATGCGCCCGTTGCCATGAACCTGATCAGGGCGTGGGAGTGGGACCGGGGCTGAGGACAGCGGTCCAGGGCCATACCCGCGAACAGCTCCTTTTCGACATCCTGAATCCCAGCGGGCTCATCCTGTCCGCCTATCAGAACTACATCGTCACCACCCGTGACGGCAGGGTCTATGGAGGGATCATCGCCGCCGAGACTCCCGGCACTCTTACTCTGCGGAGCGGGCCGAACCAGCAGGAAACCATTCTCCGGGGCCGAATCGCCGAGATCCGGGCTTCGGAGGTGTCGGTCATGCCCGAAGGTTTCGAGGAGAATCTGACCCGCCAGGAACTGGCCGACGTCATCTCGTTCATGCAGGCGGGATACCTGATCCCCGAGGAGCTGGCTGCGCCGAGGGACAATTGATTCCGATCCGCGATGTCACAGGCCTCCGCCAAACTCGAATCCTCCCGGATCCCCAAATTGTTTAACGGACTCTTCATTCCTCCTTTAAAATGCCCCTGTAAACTTCCATCGGCACTGGATCATCCGAGATGGAAGCAACCCCATGAACAACGGCAAGAAAATCATCGTCATCGAGGATGAACCCGATATCCAGGAGGTCATCGTTCACAACCTCCTGAGAGACGGGTACCAGGTGGACGCGACTCCAAATGGGGAACGGGGCCTGGAACTGGTCCGCAGGCTGGACCCCGATCTGGTTCTGTTGGACCTGATGCTTCCCGGTCTGGACGGAGTCGAGATCTGCCGCCGCATGAAGTCCGACCCCCGGACGCGAACCGTTTCCATCATCATGGTCACGGCCCGCGGCGAAGAAAGCGACGTCGTCCTGGGATTGGGCCTGGGCGCAGACGACTACGTATGCAAGCCCTTCAGCCCCAGGGAGCTCATGGAGCGGGTCAGGGCGGTGCTCCGCAGGGGACCACTCCAGGACCATCAAACCCGGGCGCGAATCGTCGTGGGAGACGCCGTGATCGATTCCGGACGCCACGAGGTGCGAGTCGCCGGCAGGAGGATCGACCTGACCGCTTCCGAGTTTCGCCTCTTGCACTGCCTGGCGTCTCAGCCGGGCCGTGTCTTCACCCGGAACCAACTCTTGAACCGGGTCGTGGGAGAAGATACTTTCATTGACGATCGCAACATCGACGTCCATGTCGGTGCAGTCCGACGGAAGCTGGGAGCTCACAGGTATCTGGTCGAGACGGTCCGGGGGGTGGGCTACCGCTTCCACGACGAATACATGCATTAGATGCTCCGTTCCCGCCTGCTGTGGAAACTCTATCTGGGCTATTTCGTCCTGATCGTGTTGACCGCATCCATCCTGGGCGTACTTGTTTTCCGGCGAATCCGGGAAGACTCGCTCGAGGACATTCAGACTTCGCTCAGGTCTCAGGCCCTGTTCTTCCGGGAATTCGCCGGGCGGCGCCCTGCCGATGAATCGGCCTCGGAACTGCAGGATCGACTCCGCAACCTCGGCCGTGAGATGGGAGCCCGCCTCACCGTCATCGACACCGACGGCGGCGTCCTGGCCGATTCAGACCAGGATCCGGCGGGAATGGACAACCAGTTGAACCGGCCGGAGATTCTGCGGGCCCGGTCCCACGGTCTGGATACGCGTCCCAGATTGAGCGAAATCCGTGGCGTTCCCGGGATTTCTCTCGCCTTGCCCGTAGGCGACAACCTCGGCAACGTGGGCTACATCCGGGTCTCCATGCCCCTCTCTGCGATTGACGAAAGACTGGGGCGTTCGGGAAAGGCGGTCTTGGCGGGCACCGTAGCCGTGGCGGCCGTGGCCCTGATTCTGGGGTTGCTGGTGGCTCGACGCCTGCTCAAGCCCATGGTTTCCATGACTCGCATCGCCGAGTCCATGGCCAGAGGCGACTACGGCCAGCGCCTGTCCATCGCGCGATCGGACGAGATCGGCGAATTGGGCGCTGCACTCAACCGGATGGCGCGCAGCAGCCAACGACGCATGGAGACGTTTCAAACCGATCACCGGCAACTCCTGGCGATCCTCGGCGGCATGGCGGAGGGAGTGGTGGCCGTCGACAAGAATGAACGCGTCCTGCATATGAACGAAGCCGCCGGCCGGATTTTGGGAGCCGACCCCTCGACCAGTCTCGGCAAGCCGGTTTGGGAAACGACCAGGATCCCGCAAATCTCGGAGACCATTTCCAGTGCCCTCCGGGAAGGGCGGGGAGCGAACACCAGCCTGGAAATCAGGTCGTCTCCCCGAGACCGTTCCATCGAGTTGACGGCCACGCCGCTCCGAAACGGCGAACAGGAGCCGGCAGGAGCCGTGATGGTGATGCACGGAACGGCTGCGGGTCGAAACCATGAGACAGGATTTCGTGGCCAACGTCTCCCACGAACTCAAGACACCCGTCGCCGCCATCCAGGCTCTCGTGGAAACGATCCTGGACGACCCCGATATGTCGGGCCAGACCCGGGAACGGTTTCTTCGAAAGACCCGGAACCAGTCCCTCCGTCTCTCCTCCATCGTGTCCGACTTGCTGACTCTGTCCCGAATGGAATCGGAAGAGGGAGTCACCCGCGAAACTGTCGACCTGAGGGACACCGTTGCCGTTCCGGCGGAGGAGGCCATCCCGACCGCGGAAGTCAAGAAAATTCGGCTCCACATTCGGGTTCCGGACCGTCCAATGTGGACCACCGGAGATATGGAGGGGCTCTGTCTCGTCACGTCGAACCTGGTGGGAAACGCTCTCAAGTACACACCCAACGAGGGCGAGGTGACGGTCAGCCTGAGCCAGCAGGGACACCAGGCCCTCCTGGAGGTCGAGGACAGCGGTATCGGCATCGAGGCCCGGCACCTGGACCGCATCTTCGAACGCTTCTACCGGGTCGACACGGCCCGTTCCCGGGAAATGGGCGGGACCGGACTGGGCCTCTCCATCGTCAAGAGAGTGGTGCTGGCCCACAACGGCACGGTCTCGGTGGAGAGCATTCCCGGCCGGGGAAGCACCTTTCGAGTCCTGCTTCCGGTGCCCGGGAATTTACCGCCCCAGGTCAGTCGCTCTTCGGCCGCCTGAGAGGGTCGACGGCGACCATTCCCGCGCTACGAAATCCGAAGACCTTGGCGTTGAAAAGACGGAAGTGCAGACGCACGGTCTTCCCGGCCAGACCTTCGACTCCCACACCGTCCTTCCAGACCAGCGGGACCCAAATTCGGTTGCCCGAAATCGGTTGAGCGCGGTAGATCTTCCGGTCCGGATCCCCCTCCACCATCAATTCGACGGCCACTGATCCGGAATCACCGTGGGTCCTGAGGTTGACCTCCACCGGCTTGCCCTGGAAGCGGAAGCGCTGGGTCGTGAACTGGCCCTCCTGGACGGCCTCGATGCCGGCCAGACGGCCATCCTCCCAGGTGGCCCAGCCGATCCCCCGAGGCCAGTTCCGATCCTGCTGGAAACGGACCTTCCACCACTCGTTGTGGGACCAACTGCTCCCGACGATGGGAACCGCCATCCGGCCGTCAGGCAGTTGCACCATGGAGGGGACGGCGTACATGGAGCCGCCGGCCCATCCCCCCGGCTTGCCCAACTCCACGATGGAGTCACGGCTCACCCAATTCCAGACGATGCCGTCGAGGCTCGTGGCCAGCCGCAGGTCGACCAGGCTCGTGTCCCGATGATAGATGGCGGCCAGCATGAGGTGAGTGTTCTCGGCCCCCGGGTAGTGGAGGTAGGTGTTGTTGTAGAAGTCATCGGAGGGGGACTCTTCGGGTCCGGGAGTCAGGACCAGGTTGGGATGGGGCCACCGGCGAAAGTCCGAGGTCTCAGCCCGGGCGATGCTGCGGCGGCGGGGATAGTTCTGCCGCATCAGCATCACGTACTTGTTCAACTTGCCGTCGAAGTAGATGCTGGGACCGCCGTCGTTGTTGAAATACGTGTCCCAGAGCGGTTCCGGAAGGCGTTTCCAGTGGATCCCGTCAGGCGAGACGGCCGCTCCCATGATTCCGCCCATGCTTTTGGCATTCGGCTTGTACAACCGGATATTGGTGAGGCTGGCGGTCTTGTACCGCTCCTCGGGAGGAGCGTTGGGATCGACGAAGATGTGCCCGTTGATTCCGGCCAGACCGTTGAGGGTGATCAGGTTGTTGTCCCGGCTTCCCTCGAACTCCACCATGCCCATGGAGACTCGTTTCCAGTTCAGGCCGTCCTCTGACTCCGCATAGCACACCCCGGAGCCTCCTCCTTCCGATCCCAGTTTCAAGCGGCCGTCGGGAGCCACGACTGCACGGTCTCGCACGGTCCACCCGCAGCCATACCAGAGACGGTAGCGGCCGTCCTCCTGGATCACGGTCCTCGGCCCGATGCCGCTTCTTTCCCAAGGTTTCTCCGGTTTGAGCCAGGGACCGTCCAGCCGGCCCTTCTCGATGGCGATCTTCACGCCGCTGGCGGCCCGTATTCTCCGGGAGGCGGTGGGTCCCTCGGAGATGTACATGGTGGCCTTGTAGTAGTCGCGCACTTTGGCGATCAGTTGACGATCGTGCTCGTTCACATGAGTCAGATCGACGGGGAAAATGGCGTTTCCCGGATCCACTTTGGTCCAGTCGGTGAAGATATGAGTCACCACCGGGGAAGAGTCTTCCTGGGGCAGGGAGATTCCCCAGGTGAGACTGCAGACCATCCCCGCCAGAATCGGATTGAAGCGGCGTTTCTTGTTCATTTAAGTAGTGTTCCTCGGTAGTTGCGTCAGCACCAATTGAGATTTCGTCCTGGCCGGCCACACTATTGCAGACCGCGAAGGGGATGGAGGATCTACCGGAATCTCAAGGAGTAGAGGTCCGCGTCCTTCATCACGAAGCGCAGCTTCACGGGGTCGCCCGCGATCCGGCGCATCAACTGTTCGGAGGTCTTCCGCGAACGGCTGCGGTCCCAACGGACGGTATGTTCGATCTCGTCGCCCCACACGATGGGAGATTCCTCCAAGCTGAAGCCCGGCATGGGACTGCCGAAGACGTCCTGAATCTCGATCTGAATGCTTCCGGCTGCGGAGGTCGCGAAATTCAGAACCAGGGAGTCGCCGTCGAAGGTCAACGGCTTGGTGACCAATTCGCCTCCACCGGCTCCGGCATTTGCGGAGGAGAACCCGTCGGTGCGCAGTACGAACCGTTCCAAGTGGACGCTGGGAAAGGTGTAATGGCGCTGCACGTAAAGAGAGAGTTCGTCCGGTCCGGTGGGGACCAGCCCCGTCGCCGGCGTGTTGGCGCGATGAATCCAGTTACGGACGTGGCGGCCGGGCCGGATGAACGCCTCCATGAAGGTTCGCCGCCAGTGCTGTCCATCCCGGCTGCTGAGGAGAACCACGTCCGAAGCTCCTGCATACCGCTGGGACCTGAAGGGCGCCAGAGTGCGCCAGGGGACCATCCGCCGGGGAAATGCCAGAAAGATGTGGGGCGCCCGATAATAGGGGTTCGCGGCATTGGTATAGAAATGCTCGGGCTGTGTGTCCCCCACGTCGATGAACTCGGGCGGTGTCCAGTGGATGAAATCGGGAGATGTGGACCGCACGACCTCCCGGACCCTCTGGCCCCGGAGTCCCCGGAGATAAGCGACGTATTCCTCCCGCTCCGAGTCCCAGAAGGCCAGGTCTCCGCCCCAATCCACGGCTTGGGTGATGAGGGGCTCGTCCTGGATGAGCCGCCAGTGGATCCCGTCCGCGGACACGACCCCCATGACGTGCTTCAGGCCCGGACTATGGTAGTTGGCCAAGGCCTTGTAACGCTGATCTTCGGGGGCCTTGGGATTCTCGTCCCTGAATGCCATGAAGCAGTGGGCCGGGTCTCCGTGGGCCCCGGTCCAGACGATGTTGTTGTCCCTGGATCCATTGAACTCGAACAGCCCCAGGGAGGGTCGGGTCCAGTGGACTCCGTCCCGGCTCTCGGCGTAGCAGGTGAACGCGGGATGGTCGGGCGTGACGGTTTCCCCCGGCTCCAGCATGGAATGGACGGTCAGACCCTTCGCGAAATGGGTGCTGCCGCGGTAATACATGCGATACCGGTCCTCATCCTTGAAAACCGAGATGTAGTCGCTCGTCCCACCTTCCCAAGGACGGTCGAAAGAGAGGACCTTGCCGGCCGAACGGGGGGGATGAAGCTTCAACTCCACGCCCTTCATGGACTCGATCAGGGTGTCGTCGACAAACAACTCCAGGCGCGAGCCCAATTCCAGCGGCTTCACGTCATCCGTGTTTCGAGCCGGAGAGAAGTGGAGGACAAGAAAGCTCAGCAGGGCGGCGGCAACCGCGCGAAATTTCATCGCTTCATCCTACACGAGCGGTGGAAGAACCCGCGCGCAAATCGGACCGGCCCCGCCGCAACGCGTGCTTCATTGTTCAGGGAAGGAGGGATGGTAGCCCCAACGGGAGTCGAACCCGTGTTACCGCCTTGAGAGGGCGGCGTCCTAGGCCACTAGACGATGGGGCCACCTGACGAAGACGAATTTTTTACCAAGCCGGGCTGAGTTGTCAATCTCGGGGACGGTGAGGCCGTCGGGATGCAGCGGCAAGATTCGAGGGCGATGCAATTGATTCAGGCCCTCAAATTCTCGACGACGCGCGCCTCGATCTTGGGATCCATGATCGGCGTCTCCGACAGAAGCTTGAGGAAGCGGTCCCTGTCCACTGCCGTATCGACGGATTTGGCTTCGCCCGGGAAAACGATCTCCACTCCGCCCCGCGCGACCTCGAGACGATAGTCGCCGCGCCCCAGTTTCACCCGCGTCTCGATGCAGTCCCAAGCTTGCTTCCGGGCCAGTTCCAGGGCGGCTGAACGCTGGCGGGCGCTCCAGCTTCCGACGAACCACTCGGCGAGGGGTTTCGGACGTTCCGGCGCCGGTCCCAGGTCGAAGCCGGTGGCGGCCATCCGCTGGCTCAAGGCAGCCATGCGATGGGAGACCGCCCGGGAGGCCGTGCGACCACCACGCAGGGGCAGCGGCGACGACAACCATCCGGACCGGGCGCCGAACAGGACGGCGGCTGCCAGCCAGTCTTCTTCACTCAGTTCCGGCCCCTGGAACTCCAGCAGTTCGGCACAGGTCCGCCGCAGGAACAGCAACGACATCGCCCGAGCCAGCGGGGTCGAGTACTTGCGCCACAGATCCGAGGCTCGAAACTCCCCCAATCCGGTCAGGGACTCGAGGTCGTCCTGAAGGCCCCGGACCCGCTCCCGCAATTGGGATGAGATCCGCGTCGAGGCGTCACCGAGGTAATCGAGCAGCGCGGCAGCCGCGTCGTCCCGGTCACCGGCGCCGGTCTCCCGCGCGAGCCGGCCAACGGCGCCCCAGAACAACCTCCTCCATGCGTTCCGCCCGTCGGAGCCGGAAATCGACTCTGCCGACAGCCGCGGTCCGGCGCCGGAGCGCATCCAGGACTCCAATCCCGCCAGAATCGTGCCCGTCAATTCGGGCGCGGGTTCGGGTGGCGGATCAAAGGTAATGCGACCAGCCGCAACGCCCAAGGGCTCACCCCGAGTGTCCATCCCGTTCGCGCTGCGATTGCTCATCAGCCGAAGCATCGCCATGATGCCGCCGGCGGCCTGAGCGGGGCCCAAGACGGCATCCCGAGCGTCAGGAACCCGTTCCGGAGGCCAGGAATTCTTCGACGCATTCGAGAATCGCGGTTCCTCCGTCCTGGTGCTGAACTCGTTCCAGGGCACATTGGCGTAGTCCCGGGCGCTCTTCTCGCAGGACTTCCGTTCCTGCACCGATCGAAACAGGATCCTCTCGATGGTAGATGTGGGGAGCGGCGCCGGCAGGAACAGCAAATCGGTCCTGCCGACTTCGTCCGGAAACCGGCGTTCCTGAAGATCGCCCGACTCAAGAGTGAACACCCGTCCGGAGAACTCCTTCAGGGAAATCCTCACGATGCACGGTTTCAGGTGTTTCGCC
>JAPOYZ010000120.1:9921-15338 GCA_026706325.1 Candidatus Aminicenantota bacterium | reverse complement strand
GCGGACCGGTCTGCATGCAGTATCCCGACGGCCGCATCGTGGCCTTCAACACCAATACCAGCGATCATAACCTGGATGGCTGGAGCGAGCATGCCGAGAGCCGCGACGGAGGCAGGACCTGGGACATGTACAACCGGTTCCCCTACTCGTTCGAGGCCTACTCGAGAGACGCCAAGCGGCCGGCCTGGATCGAAGCGGGGTTGGTGACCACCAAGGGCACCGTGGTCGTCTTCGTGACCCATTTCCTCACGGGCGGAAGCCGGACCATGAGCGGTTTCATGAGGAGTTATGACCAGGGCGCCACTTGGACCGCATACGAGTCGGTCGACGGAGTCCACATCGGCTACCCCGTCGGCACGGCCGTGGACGGCGACACCAACTACGTCATCTACGATACCGATGCCGGCTCCGATGGCCGGCGCCCCCATGTGCTGTATGTCAGCACCGACGACGGGCGGTCCTGGCAGAAGCGCAGCACCCTGCCGCTGCAGGACGATGTCTGGTATGGGGCCGTTACATTGATGCCGGATGGCGGATTGCTGGCCGGGGCCTACCACTCGGAAGACGAGTACCACTTCTACTATTGCGTCAGCAAGGACCAGGGCCGCACCTGGACCGAGGAGAGGAAGGCAAAGGTCGACCAGAAGGTTCGGGACCCGGAGTTGGGCCAAATCGGAGGCCGGTACTATCTCCATGGGAGGTCCGGAAGCTACGGTGAGGGTGCGGACCGCTTCGTTCTCTACGAGTCCCCCGACGGAGAGAACTGGAGCAGCGCCATCGTGGTCAGCAAACAGACCGGCCGGGGAGACGGGTACAGCGCCAACTGCCTGATTGACACCGACGATGACGGGAAGCCCGACGAGCTGATGGTCCTTTTCAGCATCCAGTACAAGGGAGTCGACACCAACGAGCATGTCTTCTTCATCAGGCCCGACAAATAAGGGAAGAGGAGCCGGCGGGAGGCTTCTGATCACCTTTGGCGCTGGACCGGTTGTCCGATGCCAACGGGAAGGAGTTCAAGGGAGCGATCCATGAACCTGAGGAAACCGATGTTGGTTGTCTGCATCATCGGATTGGCCGTGGGCGCGGCGTTCTCGCAGGACTACGAGTCCATCGACGGGGCCGTCATCTACGACTACGATCCGTCGACGAAGCTGGGGGGCGGCGTTTACGGGACCATCGTTTCCTATCTGGAGCGGGACTTTCCCGGCAGGAATTCCCACGGCGGACCGGTCTGCATGCAGTATCCCGACGGCCGCATCGTGGCCTTCAACACCAACACCAGCGATCACAACCTGGATGGTTGGAGCGAGCATGCCGAGAGCCGCGACGGCGGCAGGACCTGGGACATGTACAACCGGTTTCCCTATTCGTATGAGGCCTACGTGAGAGACGCCAAGCGGCCGGTCTGGATCGAAGCGGGTTTGGTGACCTCCAGGGGAACCGTGGTCGTCTTCGTGAGCCATTTCATCTCGGGCGGCACCCGGACCATGAGCGGTTTTATGAGGAGTTACGACCAGGGGGCCAGTTGGACCCACTACGAGTCCATTGACGGGGTCTATGTCGCCTATCCCGTGGGCACGGCAGTGGACGGCGACACCAACTACGTCGTCTACGACTCCGATGGCGAAGGTCCACACGTCCTGTACGTCAGCACCGACGACGGGCGGTCCTGGCGGAAACGGAGCACCCTGCCGCTGCAGGACGACGTCTCGTACGGGGCGGTGACCTTGATGGAGGACGGCGGGTTGCTGGCCGGCGCCTACCAATTGAAGGACGAGTACCACTTCTACTACTGCATCAGCAAGGACCGGGGGCGTACCTGGACCGGGCAGAGGAAAGCCCGCGTGGACCAGAAGGTTCGGGACCCGGAGCTGGGCCAAATCGGAGGCAGGTACTATCTTCATGGGAGGTCCGGCAGCTACGGGGAGGGCGCGAACCGCTTCGTTCTCTACGAGTCCTCCGACGGGGAGAACTGGGGCAGCGCCATCGTCGTCAACGGCAATACCGGGCGGGGGGACGGATACAGCGCGAACTGCCTGATCCATACCGACGAAGATGGTGCGCCCGACGAGCTGATGGTCGTCTACAGCATCAATTACAAGGGGAAGGACACCAACGAACACGTCTTCTTCATCAGGCCCGGCAAATGAGGGAAGGGGAGCCGGCGGGAGGCTCCTGACCACCGTGGGCAACGGCCGGTTCGAAACCGATCCAGTCCAGGCAGCCACAGCCAACGTTCCGCAGGTGTCCGGTTTCCGGACTCGCGGACTGATTCCGGTTTTTCTTCTGTTCCTCCTGGTTCCAGCTTCGCTGCCGCTTTCGGCTCAGGAATCCTTCCTGGGCGACTTGACCGGCCCCTGGCAACTCCTGGTGGACGACCACCTGATCGAGGAGAAGCGGGGGGTCGTCCGAACCTGGCATCCCCTGGAAAAACATCCGGCCAATCCCGTCCTGGGCATGACAGGTTCCTGGGGTGAGCGGCGCACCACCCCCTACGGCACCGTCCTGCCGGGTGAGGACGGCCAGGGTTACCGCATCTGGTATGACATCTGGGACGGGGATTGCCACAACTTCTACGCCACCAGCCGGGATGGCCTCCACTGGATCCGGCCGCGCCTGGGCCTGGTCGAGCACCGGGGCTCCCGGGGCAACAACCTCTTCTTTCACCGGACCCGGTTGGACCATATGCCCCAGATCATCCATACGCCCTGGGAAGAGGATGCCGCTCGACGGTACAAAATGGTCAATTTCGATTTCCGCGCCGACGTTCCCGGGCGTGCGGTCCGGGGCTACTGGGGGGCCACTTCTCCGGACGGGATCCACTGGACCGAGACTCCCAGGAATCCGGTCCTGCCCGATCCCGGAGACGTGGGGCACTTTCTCTGGGACCCCAACCGGCGGGCGTATGTGGGATACACGAAGCTCTACGCTCCGGTGCGGGGATACCGCCGCCGTTCGGTGGCCATCAGCACCACGACTCGTTTCCAGCACTGGCCCCCGGCCGAGTTGATCCTGGTCGCGGACGAGTTCGATGACCGCTGGGTGACCGGGAGCGGGCAGCACACCGACTTCTACGGCCTGTCGGCCTTTCCCTATCAGAGCATGTACCTGGGGTTCCTCTGGATCTTTCGGATCGTGGACGGGAAGAACGACGGCCCCATCTTCTGTGAGTTGGTGAGCAGCCGGGACGGGGTCACCTGGGACCGCCAGGAGGGAGAAAGAACCCCGATTCTGGCGAACGGCCCGCCAGGCGCGTGGGACAGCGGTCAACTCCAGACCTTCAACCATCCCCAAATGGCCGGCCACAACTTGCGCGTCTACTACGGGGCATTCGACGCCACCCACGGGTTCCAGCGGGGGGACGGCGCCATCGGATTGGCCACCTTGCGCAAGGACGGCTTCGTCTCCCTGGATGCCGGGTCCGAGGGCGGGGCGGTCACCACCCGCCCCCTGTTCGGTCTGGAGGGGGAGTTGCGGATGAACGCAAACGCCGGTGGAGGAGAAATCCGGGTGGAGGTCTTGGACGGGCAGGGCCGGGTTCTGCCCGGCTATGGAAGAGACGAGTGCCGGGCCATGACGGAAGACAGCCTGGACTTCGCCATCCGGTGGAAGGCGCGAGACGAACTGCCCTATCCGTCCGAACCCCGGCGGCTTCGTTTTTTCCTGACACGGGCTTCGCTCTTCTCGTTCCGGGCCGGCGGTTCGGTTCGGGTCGCCGACCCGCCTGCGCCGCTGGAGGTTTTCTATCCTTTCGAGTCGTCCCGCGGCGACGGATTCGGCGACGTAGCGGCGGCGGATGGAGTCCAACCGGGACGCCGGCACGGCGTCCTCGCCATTGTCCGGGATCCCGAGGCGGGCGCCGGAGGATCATCGACGCTGCTGTTTCCCGAGCCGGGACCGGGCGCGAACCGGCTCGAGGTGCCGGGCACCTTGCATCTCGGCCACCACTTTACGCTGGCGGCCCGGGTCAAGACGCAGAGCCGGGACCGGATGCGCCTCTTCAGCACCCATCGGGGCAGCGGCTCCCCCGCACTGGGAGAGCTGATCTTCGACTTCAGTCCCGGAACCGGGGTTCTGCGCCTGATCGTCAACGGGCAGGAGGTCTCCGCCCAGGCAGTTCAGTTCGCCGGAGGGATGTATCATCACTTGGCGGCCACCTACGATCGGGGCCGGGTCCATCTCTACCTGGATGGACGCGTCGTTGGATCGGGCCGAGTCCTGTCCGGGTCTGCCCGACTCGGCCGGGACGACACGGTTGTCGAGATGTTCGGTCCTTCGGATGCCACGCCGCTGGTCGGCGTCCATTTGGCGGACAATCTCCACCTGGGAGCAGACCGGGGTGGAACTTTTGTCGGTCACGGATGGGAGAGCGAGAGTTCGAATCGCCACCAGCTCAGGGGTTGGGTGGACGATGTACTGGTGGTGAAGAGAGTCTTGGACGCTGAGGAAATCCGGAAGTTGAGCCGGCGCTCGCAGGTCGCGGGATGAGGCCGCTTGCGCGGGCGGAGAAGAGAGGATGTGGGGGTAGGAAAACCCCCACTCCTACGGAGAGGAGGATTGTGGTGGTGAAGAAACTGGATCGTCGTCAATTTTTGGGAAGGTCGGCCGCGGCTGCGTTGGCGCTGGGGTCCCGGCGTTCCCTGGTTTCAGGGGCCCAGGCCGGATCGGCTCTGGACCGGCTCAACATTGCCTCCATCGGCGTCCACAATCGGGCGGCGGGTAATCTGAAGGGCGTCGCCGGCGAGAACATCGTTGCCATTTGCGACATCGATCAGGAGTTTCTCGACGCCGCGGGAGAGACCTATGCCAACGCGCGCCGGTACCGGGACTACCGGGTCATGTTGGAGAAGGAGGCGGAGAAGATCGACGCCGTCCTGGTCAGCACGCCCGACCATACCCATGCACCGGCGGCGTCGATGGCCCTGCAGATGAAGAAGCACGTCTATTGCGAGAAGCCGCTCACCCACACCATCTACGAAGCGCGGCGACTGGCCGAACTGGCCGCAGAGAACAATCTGGTCACCCAGATGGGGACACAGATCCACGCCGAGGAGAACTATCGTCTCGTGGTCGAGCTGGTCCGAAGCGGCGCCATCGGCGAGATCCGGGAAGTCCACGTCTGGGTCAACGTCGACTATTCGGGCCGGCGGATGATTACCGGCAAACCGCGCCCCGGCCATGTCGACTGGGATCTCTGGCTGGGTCCCGCCGCGGCCCGGCCCTACTGTGAGAGTGTCGCCGAGGACGGTTCGGTCACCGTGGTTCACCCCTTCAACTGGCGCTGGTTCTGGGACTACGGCACGGGCGCCCTGGGGGACTTCGCCTGCCACTGGATGGACCTCCCCCACTGGGCCCTGGATCTCAAGCATCCGGCGCGCGTGTCTGCGGACGGTCCGCCGCCGCTCCTGGCGCGC
>JAPOYZ010000120.1:0-9911 GCA_026706325.1 Candidatus Aminicenantota bacterium | reverse complement strand
GGAGAGCGCGACTGCCGGTCTGGTCGTGACCTACGAGTATCCGGCCCGGGGCTCCCTCCCGCCGGTGACGTTGAAGTGGTACGACGGCGGGAAGAAGCCGGACCTCCTGGCCGGATACAAGGACGCGGAGGGCCAGCCCCTGGACCCGGACCGCGGGCAGCTCTTCGTCGGTTCCGAAGGCATGATCCTCTCCAGCTACTCGGAGCACATGCTGTTGCCGGTGGAGAAGTTCGCCGGTTTCAAGCGCCCGGACCCCTCCATTCCCCGGTCGCCCGGACATCACCAGGAATGGATCGACGCCATCAAGTCCGGCGGGACCGCCAACTGCAATTTCGACTATTCGGGCGCCCTCACCGAGGCGGTCCTGCTGGGGGTCGTGGCCTATCGGAGCGGCCGGACCATCGAGTGGGACGCGCCGTCGCTGCGAGTCACCAACTCCGCGGCCGCCCAGCAGTTGGTCCACAAGGAATACCGCAAGGGCTGGACGCTGTAGCCAGGAGGGGGGACTTTTAGTCCCCCCGTCCTCCGAAATCAGGGGTTGAAAACCCCCGCTCCTATCTCTCACCAGGGCTTTGGGGCCCCATGGCGGCGTATTGCGCGTAGAATCGCTGGCAAGGAGGCAACAGATGGCGAAAAAACTTGTAGCCGGCACACTCCTCGTTTCGGCCGGCCTGACGCTCGGACTTCGAGCTCAGCCGCTCCCCGGAATTCTTGAACTTGATCATGCCATCGAAATCGCACTCTCCCGTCACGCCGACCTGGACGCCGCCCGGGCGGCGATCGAAGCGCGGACCGGCTCGACACGGCAGGCCGCTCTGTCGCCGAACCCCGTACTCTCCTTGCAGACCGAGAACTGGCGGTTCTACGGCAACCCGGGCTTTTCGGCCGCCCGCGACCTTGACCTGTTTGCGTGGGTGAGTGTGCCGATCGAGACGGCGGGCAAGCGGACGCGGCGGATCGAGCTTGCCGAGGCCGATGAACGTATCGCGGAGTACGAACGCCAACTGGCTGCCTGGAGGATTCGCCAGAGTGTCAAGAAGGCCTATTGGAACGCTCTGGCAACCGTGAGCGACGTGAAGATGCTGGAGCGCAGCCGCGAAACCCTGGAACGTCTGGAGGATTATCACGAGGTGCGCGTGCGGCTGGGCGCGACGGCCGAAGTGGACCTGATCAAGGTTCGAGTCGAAGTCGGACGTTCCGAACTGGCCCTCTCCGGCGCCGAAATGGAGGTCAGCCGTGCGAAGATTGCCGTGCTGGAGGCGATGGGGATCGCGGAGTTGAGTACCGGCTTTGAGCTGCAACAGCCGGACGCATGGCCCGTCGACCTGAGTTGGGACAACGCCGACGCCACCCGGCTGACCGCGGAGAAGGCCTTGGCCCATCGCGTGGAGATCCTGCTGGGCCAGGCTCAGGTGGAGCGCGCCCGCGCGGCCGTAGAGTTGCAACGGTCGCTGGCGCGGCCCGACGTGAGACCCTATGTTGGTTACAAGCGGACCAACGAGTTCAACACGCTCATCGGCGGGATCTCGATTCCGTTGCCGGTTCGCGACGACAACGCGGGCCGGATCGGACAGGCCTTGGCCGAAGTCCGCCGCCGTGAAGCGGCCCTGCGGGCAGCGGAAGCGCGCATTTCCGCCCAGGTGGCCACCGCGGTGGAGACGGTGCGGCGGCGTTCGGAGATGTTGCGCTCGATGGAGACCGGGGTCCTTGACCGTGCGCGGGAGACCTCCCGGATCGCGCTCGCCGCATACCAGGAAGGAGGGCTCGAGCTGCTCGATGTGCTCGACGCCCAGCGCGCCCAGAACGAGCTCGACCTGTTCCACTCGCGATTGGTGTTCGACTACCAATTGAGCTGGGTGGATCTGGAGACTGCCTCCGGGACACCGAATCTCCTGTTGCCTGCGGATGGGGCCCAAACGGCGGCGCAATTTGGCAGGATGGTCGAGTGAAGCTGGTGACCATGCGAACTCTGGAACCTGAATTCCGGCGAATTTCCTTGCCGGTGGCCGCATTTCTGATGCTGGCGGGCGCCGGATGCCCGGCACCGGCCGCCGAAGCGGAGCCGGCTGCCGAAACGGAGCCGGTTGAAGCCGACGCGGCACACGATCCGGGTTTGATTCGACTCGACGAGGAGGCGATCCGAATTGCCGGCATCACCCTCGCCGAAGCGGAAACCGGAAAACTCGAAATAGAGCTGCAGGTCCCGGGACGGATCACCATCAACCAGGACGCGACCGCGCGTGTGGGCTCGCTCGCCGAAGGAGTCGTTGTCGCGTGTTGCGAGTCGGTGGGCAAGGACGTCGAAAAAGGACACGTGCTCGCGCGCCTTCACAGCCACGAGGTCCATGACGCCGAGGCTTCCTATTGGGAAGCCCGGGCCGAATTGGAACGAAGACAGACGGAACTGCAGTTCGCCCAGGAAACCTACAAGCGGGCGTCCCGCCTGCATGAGTTGAAGGCCGGCTCTCTCCAGAAGGTGCAGGAGGCCGAATCGAAATTGCGCAGCGCCGAGATGTTTCTCGAAATCGCCGAGGCCGGAGTAAAGCGTACCGAGATCCACCTGCGCTACTTGGGACTTTCCCCGGAGCGGCTGCCGAGCGCGGCCGGCGAGCACCATCGCGAGCATGAGGAGCAGCACTTGATCGAGGTGCGTTCGCCGATTTCAGGCACCATTATCGAGCGTATGGTCACTCCGGGCGCCGTGGTCGCGGCGTCGGACTCGCTCTATGTCATCAGCGACCTGAGGAGCCTGTGGGTGATGGCCCAGGTCCCGGAGCAGCACCTCTCCTCGCTGCAAAACGGACAGGCAGTGAAGGTGTCGGTGCGCGCTTATCCCGGCAGGACCTTTCCGGCTCGCATCACCTACGTTGGCGACGCGCTCGATCCGGAGACGCGAACCGTCGAGGTGCGTTGCGAGCTGAACAACCCCGGCCGGCGGCTCAAGAGAGAGATGTTCGCCACCATCGCCATCGGCGCCGGCACCGGCAGGGAAGCGGTCGTCGCACCGCTGGCCGCACTGCAAAACCTGGACGGGGAGGAGGTCCTGTTCGTTCCCGAGGGAGAGACCTCCTTTCGAGTCCGCCGGGTCCAGGCCGGCCGCCGCTCCGGATCCACTGTGGAAATCGTGAGCGGCTTGCAGGCAGGCGAGTCGGTGGTGGTCAATGGCTCCTTCCACCTGAAATCCGAGCTGCTGAAGGCCCGGATGGTCGGACATCATTAGCAGCCTGGCGGCCGCGCCGGTCGAACCGCTAAGGCCGCCGGCATCTGGAACATGCTCAAGCGCTTCATCGACTACCACCTGGATCACCGTTGGGTCGTCCTGATCGGCTTGGCGGTGCTCCTGGCGGCCGGCCTCAACGCCCTCTACCAGATTCCCATCGACGCTTTTCCGGACCTGACCAACAACCAGGTCACCGTCATCACCGAAGCGCCGGGCATGGCGCCGGTGGAGGTCGAGCAACTGGTGACCTTCCCCATCGAGTCCGCCATGATGGGCCTTCCCGACACCGAAGAAGTCCGCTCGATCTCCAAATTGGGCCTGTCGATCGTCACCATCGTCTTTGCCGACGGCGTGGACAACTATTTCGCGCGGCAGTTGGTCAACGAACGGCTGAACGAAGCGCGCGGCCGGATTCCCGACGGCCTCGAGCCGGCGTTGGGGCCCGTGGCGACGGCCTTCGGCGAGGTGTACCAGTACACGCTCGAAGGGGAAGGCTACGGCGCCATGGAGCTGAAGACGCTCCACGACTGGGAGATCAAATACCAACTTCGGGCCGTGCCCGGCGTGGCCGACATCAGCACCTGGGGCGGCTACACCCGGCAGTACGAGATCGAGGTGGATCCCTACCGGCTGCGCGCGCACGGGCTGACGCTCCGTGACGTGTTCGAGCGGGTTCGGGACAACAACGACAACTTTGGCGGCGGGTTCGTGGAACACGCCTCCGAGCAGTACACCGTGCGCGGACTGGGCCGCGTCGGGAGCGAGCGGGACTTGGGGACCATCGTCCTGACGGCCCATGAAGGAACCGCGGTCTACCTGCGAGACGTCGCCGAGGTCAAGGTCGGGCATTTTCCTCGGCAAGGGGCGGTGACGCGCGACGGCAAGGGGGAGACCGTCTCCGGCACGGTGATCATGCTCCGGGGCCAGAACAGCAAGACAGTCATCGAGCGGGTCAAGGAGGCGCTGGAAGGAGTTCGCCGTTCCCTTCCCGAGGGGGTGAACATCGTTCCGTTCTACGACCAGTCGGTGGTGATCGACGGGACGATCCGCACGGTTCGCAACAATCTGCTCCTGGGCGGAGCGCTGGTGGTGGCGATCCTGTTCCTGTTTCTGGGCAATTTTCGCGCCGCGCTGCTCGTGGCGGCGGTGATTCCCCTGTCCATGCTCTTTGCGTTCATAGGCATGCGGTGGTTCGGCATCACCGCCAATCTCATGAGCCTGGGGGCCATCGACTTCGGCATGATCGTCGACGGCGCCGTGATCATGATCGAAAACCATGTGCGGCGCCTGAAAGGACGTCCCAACCCCGACGTACCGCTGACCGGAGACGAGAGCGTCGAGCTGGTCCGGTCGGCGGCTCACCAGGTGTCCCGGCCGATCCTGACGGGTGTCGGCATCATCATCGCGGTTTACGTCCCGATCCTGAGTTTGCAGGGGCTCGAAGGCCGCATGTACCGCCCCATGGCCTTCACCGTGTGCGCGGCGTTGCTGGGCTCGCTGGTCCTGACCCTGGCATTGCTGCCGGCCGCGTCCCGCCTGTTGCTGGGACGCCGGCCGAAGAAATCCCGGGAGCCGGTCATGGACCGCGCGCGGGCGGCCTACGGGCGCGTCGTGAACTTCGCGCTGGACCACCGGGCGCTCGTGGTCTCCGGCGGATTTCTGCTCGTCGCCGCTCCCCTGGGCTCACTGCGTTTTATCGGAACCGAATTCATGCCCCGCCTCGACGAGGGGTCCGTACTGGTTCAGATCCTTCGGCTTCCCAGCATCTCCTTGTCCGAATCGGTGGACATCGGGCTCGAAGCCGAAAAGACCTTGCTGGAGTTCCCGGAGGTGACGGGCACGGTCGGCAAGACGGGCCGGCCCGACCTCGCCACCGAGGCCATGGGCATCTACGAAACCGACCTGTACGTCGACCTGAAGCCGCGCGAGCAATGGAGGACGGCCGACACCAAGGAAGGACTGTTGGAAGCCATGGCCGCGGAACTGTCGAAGATTCCGGGTGTCGTCTACAACTTCACGCAACCCATGGCGATGCGCCTGGACGAGACCATCTCCGGCGTTGAGGCCGACGTCGCGGTCAAGATTTTCGGGCCTGACGAGCAAGTGCTCGACCGCACGGCCGACGAAGTGCTGCGGGTGATCGGGCAGGTGCGCGGCGCCGCCGACGCGCAGAAGCAGGTCTTTTCCGGCGCGGCCGAGTGGCAGGTCGTGGTGGACCGGGACGAGCTGGCGCGCTACGGCCTCAATGTTTCCGACGTGCGCGACGTGGTGCAGGCCGCGGTGGGCGGCAAGGGGGTGACGGAACTCATCGACGGCCGGCGCCGGTTTCAGGTGGCCGTCCGGTTGCCTGAGACTTATCGCAGGGACCGGGACGCCCTCGGAAGCATTCTGCTGGCGGCGCCGGAGGGCGAGCAGGTCCCATTGGACCGGGTGGCCGGGATTCGCCGAGCCAGCGGGCCGGAAGTCGTCCATCGCGAAGACAGCCAGCGCCGCATCGTGGTGCAGTGCAATGTCCGCGGGCGAGACATGGGCAGCTTCGTGGCCGAGGCTCAGCGCCGGATCCGAGCGGATGTGGACCTGGAGACCGGCTACTACATCACCTGGGGCGGCCAGTTCGAGAACCAACAGCGGGCCATGCAGCGGCTGATGCTGGTCCTGCCGGCGGTCCTGCTGGTGATCTTCATGCTGTTGTACCTCACGTTCCGTTCCGCCAAACAATCTTTTCTGGTGCTTCTCATCGTTCCGTTCGCCACCGTCGGCGGGATTGCCGCGCTGTGGCTGCGGGAAATGAACTTGAATGTGTCGGCCTCGATCGGGTTCATCGCGGTGTTCGGGGTGGCGGTGCTGGACGGGCTGGTGATGGTCTCGACGACCAACTCCCTGCTGGAACGGGGCCGTCCGCT
The DNA here is from genome assembly GCA_026706325.1 of Candidatus Aminicenantota bacterium. Taxonomy (GTDB): domain Bacteria; phylum Acidobacteriota; class UBA6911; order RPQK01; family JAJDTT01; genus JAJDTT01. The sequence continues at coordinate 3,788 of JAPOYZ010000120.1, read as the reverse complement.
TCGACAGGCCATCGTCGAAGGCGCCGTGACGAGGCTGCGCCCGGTATTGATGACATCGTTGGTGGCCAGTCTGGGGTTCCTGCCCATGGCGCTGGCAACCTCCACCGGCGCCGAAGTGCAGCGCCCGCTGGCCACCGTGGTGATCGGCGGCCTGGCCAGCTCCACTATCCTGACGCTCCTGTTGTTGCCGGCTCTCTACAGTTGGTTCCTCCCCAGGAAATAGGAGGGGGGACTGTTAGTCCCCCCGTCTTCCTTTTCCGCGATGCGGGGGTAGGAAAACCCCCTCCTGGGCCATGCTGGTTTTTCTCTGGATTTCGCCGACCCGCGGCCGGCGGGGCGATGGTGAGAAAAGCAGTGGCAATCCTTGTGTGTGGGCGCCCTCTTTCGTTTTCAGCCGACAGGTTCTAAACCGATTACAAATCCAGGACCAGCCTGAGTCCGGAATCGACACGAGCCATGAGTATCCGGGAAACATGTCCAACCCGATCGGAGAGATATAGTTCGTCGAGAGTCACGATCTGAGTGACGTTGGCGACGGAGTCTTTCGGAAGACCGGTGCTTGTCGCTGGCAGCAGGACGTTCCCGGGAGCGTCGAGTAGCCGCGTGTTCGATGTGAGAATGACACCAAGGATTGTTTTCAACCTGCTCCGATTGAAAGCATCGGCCTGAACGATGACGACGGGGCGGCGAAAACCAGGTTCCGATCCTCGCGGATAATCCAGATCCGCCCACCACACCTCTCCGCGCGCAACTACCATTCGCTGGAACTGACGCTCCGAGCCTGGGCGGCTCTCAACGCGGGATCGAGGCCGCTCGTTTCATCGGCGAACGCCTCGTTTAGCTTTGATGTCACATCCTCGTCACGGTGTTTCGCTAAGTATTCAGAAACTGCGGTGGCGTACAATTCGCTCCTCGACACTCCTTGCCGCTCCGCCAACTCGTTGGCCGAAAGGAACAGGTCTTCCGGTAGTGAGATTGCTGTTTTCATACCGCAGATTATAAGTGACTTCTCCTTAGCGAAACAGAGGAAAGAGCGAAGACAGGCGACAGGTTTGCGCGCAGCAGGACGCAAAATAGAAAATGATCTTGTCGAGGATGGCTGAGCCAGATTGGCTCGGAGTCCTGTTCCTCCTCTGAATCCGTCGGGCCTCGGCCCGTGAAGGAGCGTCTTCCATGAATCGCAGAAAATTTCTTGCCCTCTCAGGCACTGCCATGACCGCCGGAACCTGGCCCGCGGTTTCCACGCCGGCGGCTCGGGAGCAGCGCCCCGGCTTGTCCAAGGAGTTCCTGCTCGGAGTCGAGTACTACCGGGCGCCCATGCCTCCCCAGGAGTTCTGGGACCAGGACTTCGCGGACATCCGGCGCGCCGGCCTGCGCATCATCCGGACCTTCTCCTACTGGAACTGGATGGAGCCTCAGCCCGGAAAATACGAGCTGGACGATTTCGACCGGCTCTTCGAGCTGGCCCTCAAGCACGACCTCCTGGTCTGGTTCGACATGACGCTGGCCACCCATGGCGCCGCGCCCGAGTGGATGAGGCGCCGTCATCCCGATATGCGCGTGGTGTCGAGCGAGGGAGTGGTCGCGGTGCCCCGGGCCGGAAACGCCGCTCCCCAGGGCCGGCAGTGGCACTGCTACAACCACCCCAAGTGGCGGGAGTATGGGGGCGCCATTCTGAAAACGGTGGTGGACCGCTACAAGGACGCGCCGAACCTGATCATGTGGAGCGTCTGGGACGGGGTGGCGCCGGCGGCCGCGCACTACGGGTTTCCCAAGGGATGCTATTGCGAGCACTCCATCACCGCCTACCGCGACTGGCTGAGGCGGCGTTTCAGCCTGGATCAACTGAACCGGAAGCTGCACCGCCGCTACCGGGACTGGGCCGACGTGGAGCCGGCCCGGTCCAACTCAGCCATCGTGGAGATGATGTTGTGGCAGGAGTTCCAGAACGAAGACCTGCGGGACCAGGTCCGGTGGCAGGTCGAAGTGGTCCGGAGCCTGGACGACCGTCACGAGGTCCGGGGCCACGGGGCGTACTTTCCTCGAATCTGGGACGAGATCAGTGCCCGGGAGTTCGATTCCTGGGGGTTCTCCTCCCGCAGCAACGACTTTCTCAGCGGCGACGATCCCTACCGTTTCGCCGAGACCTGTTTCGCCACCGACTGGTCGCGCAGCATCGGTACGGGCGGCCGCTGGTGGTACGAGGAGATCTACGCCGGGATGAACCCGGGCGGCATGCTCCACAAACGGCAGACGACTCCCGAGGAGATCAGCGCCAACATGTGGCTGGCGCTGGCGCGGGGAGGCTCCGGCGCCCTGTTCTGGCAGTACCGTCCCGAGTACATGAGCTTCGAGGCTCCGGGTCTGAACCTGGTTTCTCTGGGCGGTGTCCGGCTGCCGCGGCTGGAAGCCGCGGAAAAGACGATCCGGCAGATGAAACGGGTGCGGCCCCACCTTCCGCTCCGGGTTCCCAAAGCCGAGATGGCCATCGTCTACCACGAGAAGAGCGATCTGCTGCACCGGTTCGGCAAGGCCGGAACGGACTATCGGGAGAGCCTCAGGGGCACCTACCGAACGCTGTGGGAGCACAACATACCGGTGGACGTGGTCAGTCCCCGCATGGATTGGGACGGCTACAAGCTGGTCTATCTTCCCCGGACGGCCGTACTCGATGAGGAGCTCGTGGCGAAGGTCAGGCGCATCGTCAGTGGCGGCGAGGGTCCCCGCCTGGTGGCCGACGGACCGTTCGGAACCAACGCCGAAAACGGCCGCTTCAGTTTTGATCCGCCCGAGGGATTGTCGGAGCTGTTGGGCGTCAAGACCCTGGACCACAGCCGGATCACGGCCAAGGAAATACGCGACGGGACGAATCGCTTGCGGCTGGAAGGGAATGAGTCTGCCATCGGCCGGGAGTGCAACTTCATCGGACTGCAGGTGTCGGATCCGGCCCGGGCGATCGCCTGGTACGGGAATGAGGTGGTCGGGATGCAGACCTCCGACCGGCGCTTCACCTGGATCACCATTTCGCTTTGGGAAGGATTCGCGAGTTCCGTACGAGACGAGGTTCTGATTCCGCTGGTGCAGTCATTGGGCATCGATTCCCCGGTCCGCTCGGGGGGCGATCGGATCATCGTGCAACTGGCTCAAGCCAGGGAGGAAGGCGTGCTGATGTTCCTCTTCAACGTGGAGGCTCAGGCCGCCGAAGCCGAACTGGCGCCCAAGTGGAGCTTCTCGAAGGTCCGGGATCTGATTGGCGGGCAGGACGTGCCGGTGCGGAATGGGCGGTTCAACGTCCAGGTTCCGTCCCGCGAGGTGAAGGTCCTGCACCTCAGCTAGCGATATCTTTTGGGGAAATGTCCATGCCATCCGGTCCCGAAACGGAATCTCCTTCCAGCCTGAATCGCCGCGAGTTCATCGGCGCAGGTGCAATGGGAACGGCCGCAGCGGCAGCCCCCGCCGCGTGCCGGACGGAACCTCCTCAGGAGACCGGGGCGAATCCTCCATCCGTCGCTCCCTTCGAGCTGGACGAGGTCTCCATCCTGGAGCTCCAGCGAAGGATGGACTCGGGGCAGGAGACCGCTCGCTCCATCGCCGAGAAATATCTGGGACGCATCGACGAGATCGATCGTCAGGGTCCGTCGCTCCGTTCCGTCATCGAGGTCAATCCCGAGGCCCTCGCCATCGCCGATTCCCTGGATCGGGAACGGCGGGAGTCCGGTGCGCGAGGACCGCTGCACGGAATTCCCATCCTGATCAAGGACAACATCGACACGGCCGACCGGATGACG
>JAPOYZ010000381.1 GCA_026706325.1 Candidatus Aminicenantota bacterium | reverse complement strand
GGTGCTGCTGGACGACGGCAAGTACCGCATGTGGTACTCGGGCACCGACCGGGAATCTCTACGACGCCGGGACTCGGGCGGCTATCGGGTGGGCTATGCCCAAAGCGAAGACGGCATCCACTGGATCAAGCCCGTCCTCGGCCAGGTGGAGCACCGGGGATCCACTCGAAACAACATCGTGGACCTGGGTTACCGTCCGCACGGCCACTGGGTCATGGCGGTGAAGGACGAGAGGGAACCGGACCCGCAGAAGCGCTACAAGGCGTTGGTGGACCACACGGGCGGCAACCGCCTCCACTTCTCGGCAGACGGCACCCGCTGGACCAAAGGGATTCTGGTCAATCCGGACCGGCTTCCCGAGGGCGGAACGAATCCGGGACGGTTCGGAGACCGGCGAAATCTCTTCTACGATTCGCTGGAGAAGCACCCGGATCGTCGTTGGAAAGTGTTCGGACGCCACTGTTTCGGTACGGGACTGCTGTCTCCCCGCTACACACGCCGAACCTGCCGGTACTGGAGTCCCGACCTAATCCGTTGGACGGCGGACCCTCGGAACCCGATTCTCTATCCTCGGGCCGGAACCGAGGTCGAGCAACACCTCATGTCCGTCTGGATCGAGGGCCAACTCTATATGGGTCTGTTCGATGCGTGGGACGCTCTGCAGTTGAGTCCCCAGCAACTGGTCGTGAGCCGTGATGGACGCAACTTCGTTCATGTCTTCGACGGGGTCGCCGCCGTCGAGTTGGGGCCGCCCGGCGCCTGGGACGCCGGTTGGATCTCCCCCGTGAATCTGCCGGTGAGCGTCGGCGATGAACTCTGGCTCTACTACTCGGGCAGCCCGGTGAGCATCGGGCCGTTCCACGACTGGATCGATCTGCCCATGGAGAGCGGTCTGGCCACCATCCGCAGGGACGGATTCGTTAGCCTGGAGGTCGCGGAAGGAAAGGACTCGGGGTGGTTCACCACGATTCCTCTGGCGGGAGAGTCCATTCCTCCGGATCTTGAGGTGAATGCCGAAGGACTCTCCCGTAACGGGGGCCGAATCGCCGTCGAGTTGATGGATGCCCAAAAGGTGGTAGCCACTGGTAAAGTCCCGAACCAGGATGGAGTGGCGGTCCCGGTCCGGTGGACCCGCATCCAAGGGATTCAACCTCCGATCCCTGGAACGCTTCGGCTCCGGTTCCGGCTCGACGGCCGGGCCCGCCTCTACGGCTTCACCTTCAGATAGACTCACGGTGCGTTTGACCTGATTCCGACAACGAGGAAAGAACCCATGTCTGTTCCAGTGTCCCGGACTCTCCTGCCGGCTTGTCTGTTCGGAATCGGCTTTGCCGGCGCGCACGTGCCGGCGGCCCCGCCCGTCGAGCCGAAACAGATGCTGCTCCATTCCCGGGCCGCGGTCACCTCGGTGACCGTCTCCGAGCCCTCCATCGTGCACGAAGATGGGGCGGCGCCCCCCTATTACTCTCGCTATATCCCGCTGCTCAAGCTGCACGACGGTTCCATCATCCTCATTGGGAGGACGGACAAGATCCTGCGTTCCAGCGACGGCGGCCGCACTTGGCAGGCCCAGCAGGTCGCGATCTCCAGATTCCAGGCGCTACAGCGCCGGGACGGTTCGTTCTATCTGCTCAAGCGGGGCGTCAAACCGTCAGAACGGCCGGGGATTTTCCTCGCCGGGCATATGAAATTGAACGGGCTCGGCGACTTCGAGCACATTGACGATGAATCCTGGCAGGAAACCGCCATCTCCGTGCCCCGGTTCAAGCCTGTCATCGCGGACGACTACAAGACCGTGTCCCGGGCTCCCCATCTCGAACTCGCCCATGAGCTGCCGGACGGAACGCTATTGGGGCTCTCCTACGGCAACTTCGTCGGCGACGACGTGCCCATCAGCGGATTCGATACCAAACTGGGCGTAGCGCCCATGTACCGCACCTACATGTTGTCCTCCACCAATGACGGGAAGAATTGGGAATATCTTTCGACCATTGCCTACGACGGCAAGACCGGGCAGGAGAGTTTCTGCGAGCCGGCCATCGTGGATTTCGGCGGCGGCGAGCTGCTGGCGATCATGCGAACCGGCCGTTACGCGCCCCTTTTCCAGTGCCGCTCCAGGGACGGAGGACGGACCTGGACCGAGCCGGTCTCCCTGGAGACGTTGGGCCTGCGGCCGAGAATGACTCTGCTGGAGAACGGGATCCTGGCCTGCAGCTTCGGCTGGCGCCCCATGCGGTACATCTACTGGGAGGATCCCAACGGCGGGTACTACCCCGCGGGCCTCGCCGACTATCACAAGCGCTACAAGAGCCAGGTAGGAATTGAAGATCCTTCGGCGGCGGCGGGAGACTACGTCATGTTCAGTCCCGACAAGGGGTACACCTGGAGTCAACCCCGAAAGATCGCCGAACCGTTGACGCAACGTTACACCCAGATCGCCGCCCCCGGGGCAGACTCCTGCGTCGTGCTCTCTTATCGATTCGTGCTGCCGGGGAAATCACTCGGCGAAACGCTCCGGATCTGGGAAAACGACAGCGAACACTTTCTGCGGGACATGAAGACGCTGTATGAAGCGCGCCGGATCACCGTCCGGCCCTGACCGGGGAGATCTGCCGTCAACGAACTCCATTCCCCGACGGCCGCGGCACGGCAGTCCGATGCGAAAATCCCTTTTCCGGGCCGTGCTAGACTCGCTCTCAAGAATCGATTCTGAAGACAAGCCATGACCCTTCGATTCGGCGCTCACTCCCCACGGATGCGAACGCTCGTCCCGTTGAGCATTCCGGCCTCCATTTTTCTTCTGATCCTTCCTCTGATCGGCTGCGGGAGGACTTCCTCGGGAGCCGATGCCGAACCCGGACCGCTGGACGTCCGGAAGATCTACTTCATGTTCCACCCGGTCTGCTGGCAGACGGCGGGACTCGATCCTCCGCCGGGGGACTGGGACGAACACAGCCCCTACAGCCGGCCCGTCTGGGACGCGACCTACCGGAAGGAGCTGGAGGTCAACCGCCTCCAGAAGGACCTCATGTCCAGGATGAAGCGGGACGAGGTCCTGCTCCTGTTCCCCATCGGGGACAAGACGCCCATGCTCGAATTGCAAGACTACGCCAGCCGCACTCTGGGACGGCGAGCCATTCTGGTGGACCGGGAGCTGAAGCAACCGCCGGCGGAGTGGCGGAAGCTGGACCATCCTCTGGAGCGATTCCTGTCGGAGCCGGACCTGCCGGGGCGCGACGAGTTCCTGGATGGAGTGCCGGCGGAGATCCGGGAAGAGTTGGCGGCAGAGATCCGGGAGGCCATCGACGAGGCCGGCGCCGTGGCGGCCACCTGGAATCCAGCCGTGCTGGAGGTGCTCTACTTCAGCCGGCTGGCCGCGTCGGACATCCGGAACGAATTCCGGAAACGCAACCTGAGATTCGATGCCGCCACGACGCAGGGGGTCGCTTTCGGCGAGGGGTTCGAGCAGTGCGCCATGACCTACAAGCAGATGCTGGTCCCCTACCTGGGCCTTCAGACCCCCGTGGACAACCGGTACGACCTTTCCGTCAGCGGCGCCTCGTTTCTGATGGGATCCCGATTCCGGGAGCGGGTCGACCTGGATCCCAACCTGCGCCTTTATCTCTGGGAAGCAACCGGGGGGCGCCTGGTGGGCCTGTACACACGGGCCTGGTGCCGGCTCAAGGATCCTCTGCTCTACGCCCGGATTCCCGTCCGGGGTCTCGACCTTCAGGTGCGGGAGGTCCACGGAAAGCTCTGCTGGCCGGAACCCGACGCCCCCGAGTTGGCCCTGGACTCGGAGGGAGGCGAGTTGAAGCTGCCGGTCTACAACGGGATCCGGCGCGACTTCGACTGGTACGGCGTGGTGAACACCGCCGAGGACGCCTGTTACGTCATTGCCAGGAACATGACTTACGGCGAGTTCCGCCGACTCCTGGTGGACGCCCGGATTTCGCGGTGAACGGGCTTCCAGGACCCGGCGTCGAGGACCCCACGCGGCTCGGCGCGTTTCTCAGGCGCGCAAAATGGGGCTCCAGCCCCTTTGTTCCCCGTGTTGGGAGTGCTTTCGCAAATGCCGTCAGGAAACGGCCTGGTAGATATGGTCCAGCCAGAAGACCATTTCGGCGGTGATGTCGCTGTTGGCCACCGTCTCGCCGACGTTGCCCCACCAACCCTCAGACGACTGGGACGCGATCAGGCCGTCGCCCACGCGAACCGCCATCTCCCGGTACTTCTCCTCCCCGGTCAGGGTGTACATCACGGATGCCGCCCATCCCGGTTTTCCGGCGCGGACCAGGCTGTAGAGATACTCGCTGGCGCCCTCCGCCAGAACCATGTACTCCCTGGCGAGTTCCAGCCACTCTTCCTCGCCGGTGGCCTGATAGAGGAGAGAGAGGAATCCTCCCGCGATTCCCGGGTTGTAGAAGGGTTCGTCCCGCTCGGCGTCCCGGTTCAGGACATACCGGAACGCGTCGGCGGGGTCATGCTCGACGTGCAACCCCTGTTCCCTGCTGTAGACCGCGTAAAACTGCTCCGGGTAGTTGGGCTGGGCCTCCATGAGGGTCTTCATCCACCGGCCCACGCCCCGGGCGACCTCGATCCTGCCGGTGTAGAGGGCGGACCAGCCGCATCCCGCCACCACCCAGAGGTCCTGCTGCTCCATGGGATCGTGTTCCACCGGACTGGACAGGAATCCGCCGGTCCGGCTGTCCCGGAAACTCATGAGAAAATCCATGCCCCGCTGCGAAAGGTCGAAATGCCCCAAGCGGTGAGCGGCCTTGATCACCCACGCGTTGAAGTAGGTGTAGCCGTAACCGCGGATCGCCTCGGGCCTGGGTCCGAAGTCCCCGTCGGGAAGCGTTCCGTTCTCCCGAATCCAACTGCAGAGGCGGTTGGCGGCGAGGGTTTCGCCGCACGCGGCCAAGGCCGCAGGGACTTTGTGGTATTCGAGCAGGCCCTTTTCGGCATCTCCGAAGCCGCCGTCGTTTCGCAATTGGTCCAAAAGAAACGCACAGCCCTTGTCCCTGGCCTCCCGGAAGCGTCTCGTCCCGCGGCTGTCGCCTGCAACAATCATTTTTCTTTCTCCAGTTCGGGAGTCGGCTACATGAGGATACTAGGGACCCGGCGTGTTCTCTTTCCCACTTCGATCCACGAGTCGCATCAAGGGGCCTTCCCGCCGCCGGAATTCCTCCAGGCTGGCGCGGACGATGAGGACGTGTCCGCCGCGGGTGACCCGTTGGCCGGGCCGCAGGTCGCCGAACCAGAGTAGCAGATCGGTGCAGGGGGCATTCTGATTCGCCAGCACAGCCAGAGCATCTTGCGCAAAATGCGCGGTCAGCAGGTGCCCCTTGTCCGTAATGTTCCAGCAGACGACTCCCGGAAAACTCACGGAGGAAGAGGCCTTCGACCCGGGCCGGACCCGGAAATATTCACCTTTTCTTCCCTCCACCGGAAGAAACGTGGCAGGTCCGACACCGGGGAGCCTCTGGTATTCGGTCCAGGACGATCCCACCTTGAGATAGGGCCGGTATCCGGTGACCGGCGCGTGGTAGTGGTCCAGGCAGATCCAGGCATGGACATCTCTCCAGGGTTCACCGGAGCTGTTGGTGACTGACACGGAATAGCGTGCGCCCGTGGAGTCCGCATGGATGCTGGCCGACTGGCGGCCCAGAACGGCTTTCGCCGCCGCGGCTTTGTCGAGCAGGTAGTGATAAAAATCGCGCTTCGGATCCAGCTTCCAGAGCCCGTTGAGATCCCTCACCGGAGCGCCGGAATAGGTCCACCTCTCTCCCGCATTCACCCATTGCATCCCCACCTGGTAGTGGAGCTTCCGTCCATTGACGAAAATCTGCTCCGGCAGCCTGAGGATCCAGGAGGCCCTCTCAGGCCGATCCTCCCAGCCGATCCGCTCCAGGCCCCGGGCCGTGATGACCACCACCTGGGGGGCCAGGTCGTCGTGGTAGCGCCGGTAGGTGGGATAGGTGGAGTGGACCAGGGGCTCGACCTGGAGACGGTGGAAGTCCAGGTCCCCCGGCGGTTCACGGCCGGTCTCCCGAACGCGTGGATCCGCAGCGCAGCCCGCGAGCAGCAGGGCCGCCGCCGCAAGGGTGGCCAAGGAGGCTGAACGGCTCGATCCTTCCTTCACCGCGACGACTTTACAGACCCGGGAGTTGACGTCACCATGCGGACTCTCCATTACTGGTGGCCGGAGCGAAACGGGCCATGGAAGTCTGCCTATCCCGCCGCGATCTCCTGGTTTCTCTCCTCTCCGCGTCCGCCCTGGCCTCGACTGCCCGTCGCGCCTCCGCGGCGGCCTCGCCCGGCTCGGCAATGCGTTTCATCTTCACAACGGCGGGCAGGACGGCCATCATGGACGCTGCCGGCGGTGATCTGCAAGTTCTGGATTTCCAGGAGCCGGACCAGGTGACGTGGCAGCCGGCCGGGTTCTTCCGCGACGGCCGGAGAATCCTGCTCTTGAGCATGGAAGCCCGCCGGGACGGTCCGGGCCGCCCGTTCGCCCGGTACTACACCCGGACCCCCACCCATATCCGGACCTATGACCTCCAGGAAAAACGTCTCACCGAAATCGCCACCCGGGACCGGATGGCGGTCTTCTACACTCCCCAACTGCTGCTGGACGACCAACGCATGTTGGTCCAGGTCTTCCGCAACCAGGTGGGACAGATCTTCAGCATGAACCTGGACGGCAGCGATGCCCGCGAGTTCACGGCCGCGGGAGAAGGCCTCCCCTACGGCTTCAGCCTCAACCGGGAGAGGAGACGGGTCGCCTTTCACCTGGCCAGCCCGACGGGTTACCAGGTCTGGACCAGCGATTTCGAAGGACGCCGCCGCACACTCGTTGCGTCCCATCCGGACCATCTCTACTTCGGGCCCGCCTGGTCGCCCGACGGAGCATGGCTCGCCTATTTGGACTGCCGCTTCCGGCAAGATCCGGGCCACGACTGGTCCGATGTCTGCGTCAGCCGCCCAGACGGATCGGAGCAGCGGGTCCTGACCCGGGGACAGGCCCACTGGTTCGGTGCCAGCTACGGCAGTCCGGGCAACCGCGGCGGCGGGTCAAATATGCTCTCTTGGACTCGGGACGGGTCCATCCTCTTTTCGCGAAAGCTCCCGGACAGCAAGGTTCCCTGGGAATACCAGCCGCAGCGTCCGGACACGGACCACTTCAACCGCGACTACAAGCCGGAATCGGCCCGGGGCGGCACGGAGATCTGCCGAATCGACCCCAGCGGCGGCGCAATCCAGGCCGTGACCGGGAGCCGCCCCCCCGTCTGGGACCTGAGGCCAAGCGAATCTCCCGACGGTCGCACCATCGTATTCTGCCGGGCCAAGACGGGGCGGATGCCGGAGATCTGGTGCGTGGAGTCCAACGGTCACAACCCCAGGCGCCTCACCCGAGGACTGCAGGGCCGGGGAGCCGATCATCCCCGCTGGCTGCCGTTGCGGGAGGGCGGCTAGACGATCCCGATGGTGGCGGCGAAGCTGTCCTGGTAGGCCCGAGGGTCCACCCGCGCGTCGATCAGAGTGGTGGTGTCCGCCACCAGAGCCTTCTTGAGTTCCGTTTCGTATTCCTCGGGCGTCCGGACCACGACACCGGCCAGACCCGAGGCCCGGGCCACGGCCGCCAGATCGATGGGGTGCAGATCCAGCCCGTAGTCCTCCATTCCCCGGCTCTGCTGCCTCGACTTCATGGTGCCCAGCGCGTGGTCATTCAGGATCACCAGTGGGACCCGGACTCCGGTGCGGGCGAAGACCTCCAGCTCCCCCAGCCGCATCAAAGTGCTGCCATCGGCTCCAATGCCCACCATGGGTTGTTCGGGCCGGGCCAGTTTGGCGCCCAGGATCGCCGGAAGCATCAGGCCCATGGTGCGTCCGCCGGAAGTGCAGAGATGGCTGCCGGGCCGATCCACGGGCCAGAGATGATGCAACATCAGGATGAAGATCCCCGTTTCGGAAATCAGAAGGCCGTCATCCGGCAGATGGGTCCGCGTGATCTCGATGATGTCCTGAGCCGCCAGCCGGGCGTCACCCGGACGGCGGAAGTGCCGCAATACCTGCTCCCGGGTCTTCGCGATTTGCGACGCCGGAAATCCGGCCTGGGGGGCCGGCGGAAGCAGCCGGCTCAAAGAGGTTTTCAAATCGCCGTCGATCCGGAGGCGGGGACTGGCCGCCAACGATTCGTACTCTTCCCGCTGGACCAATTCGAAGACGGGGGCCGCCGACTCCCACTTCTTGTCCGAAACCAGGCTGTCGCAGCCGACCAGAAGCGCCAGGTCGGCTTGCGGGACCAATTCTCCCTCCACCGTGTGGGGAATCTGGTGTCCCACGAAGGTCCCGGCCCACAGGGGGTGGCACTCGGGAAAGACTCCGTGGGCGTCCATCTCCACCAGAACCGCGGCGCCCAGGGATTCGACCAACGAGTGAAGGAAAGCGCGGGCGCCGGCCCGGACCACGTCCTGTCCCGCCAGGACCACCGGTCTTTGGGACTCCGCCAGGCGCTTCCGGAGAACCGCAAGCTGCGATTCGTCGGGCTGTGCGGGCGGAGGAGCCTCAAGCGGAGCGAGCGCCGCACCCGGGACGGAAGCCGTCCCCAGGTCGGTGGGAACGTCCAGCAGCACCGGACCCGGACGGCCATCGGACGCCTGGAAGAAGGCGTCGCGAAGACTCTCCCGAGCCAAGTCGACAGAAACCGTACGCTGCGACTTGACCACCGAGTCGAAGAGCTTGCCGTGGGAGCACTGGCAGACCAGCTCCAGATGGCCGGTGGACAATGGACTCCGTTCGCAGCAACAGACGACGGGGACGCGCTCGAAGTAGGCGTTGACGGCCCCACCCGCCAAGTTCCCGGCTCCGACGCCCTTGACCGCCAGGGCCAGACCCGCCGTCTCTCTCAAGAGTCCATAGTAGGCAGCCATGATGGCCGCCGAGGACTCATGGGCCACCGTGACGAAGTCGAGATCCAGACGCCGCCCCCAATCCATGATGTCCAGGGGCAGCCCGCCTCCCGGGATGCCGAAGTAGTGGTTCAGGCCCCGTTCCCTGGCTTCCCGGACGATCAGTTCGGACAGCTGCATTCTTGCCTCCCTCCGTGCCCCCGGGGTGCATCCGGATCTACCGCCGGCGCGGGACCTTCTTAGCGATGGCCGCGGGCGAGGATCGGCCAGACTTCCACCACCTGGTCTCCCCGGGTGCAGTAGATGCGATCGTAGAGGTTGACCGTGGGATCGCAGTGGGGGGGATAGAATTCCAGCTTGTCGCCCAGACGGACATCGGCGCCGGCCGTTTCCAGGGTCAGGATGCCGTGTTCGTCCCCACCCCATCGAAAGCCCGCGCCGTCGATCCCCACCGGCCGCGGCCCGAAGGCCCGGTCGGTGGAAAAGGCCTTGAGCCCGGCATCCAGCGTTGCCTGGCTGGAAAGGTTCCGGCTGGTGACCGTGGAGAGGACCGTCAGGGCAGGATCGAAGTCATCGTAGACATCGCCCCCGCGGCCACCGATCCGCATGTAATCCAGGTCCATGAAGACGTAGGATCCTGCCTGCATCTCGGTGATGCCCTCGATCTCGGAATCGATATTGTAGGTCCCGGTGCTGCAACCGGAGAAGATCTCCACCGGAAGCCCTTCCTGCCGCATCCTGGAGAAGGTCTCCAATGGAGCCGCCATGGATTCCTGCGAGTGCCGCCACCGTTCTTCGAAACCGTGGACGTGGGACGACTTTCCGCAGTAGCAGTGGACCCCTTTCAGATTCAGATTCGAAAGGCGGTCCACCTCCCGGGCCAGGCGGAGCGCCGGCTGTCCGGCTTCAATCCCGGTGCGGCGGTTGGCGGGATCGATGTCCAGCATGATGTTGAGCTGCACTCCTCCCGCCGCGGCCGCTTCGTTCATCTGTTCCGCCTGCCACGGATGGTCGACCACCGCCATGGTGTCGGGATGGCGCCGGGTCAAGCGGACCAGCCGCTGGAATTTGTTGGGGTCCGCCATCTCGGAGGTGATCAGGAGGCCGGTAATGCCGGCTCGGGCCATGGTCTCGGCCTCGGAGACGGTGGCCGTGGAAATCCCCAGGGCGCCTGCAGCCATTTGGCGCCGGGCCACCTCGGGGCACTTGTGCGTCTTGGAGTGAGGCCGCATTCCGATGGAGCGGCTCGCGGCGTGGCGGGCCATGGTCTCGACATTGGCCTCGAAGAGATCCAGATCCAGCAGGAGGGAGGGAGTGGGAAGATCGGTCTTGCACACGCCGGAGATCCCCTCGCAGGACTCCAGGCGCGCCTCAATCTCCTCCAAGTTGTACCCTGCAACCCGATCACCGCGAGCCAACGTCTTCCCGGTGGTGCTCATGGCCTCCTTCCTCTCGTTCCGCAAGTCAAAAAACGCCTCCATAGTATGCGCTGGGCCGGAGGCAGTTCAAACGGCAGCAACCCCCGCCGGCGATGATGCACCCTGGTCAGCCGGATCATTATCGCCCATCTCCCTGGCGAGACTCGCCGCGGCGTCAGCCTGGGTCGCAGTGTAGACTGGAGGGTGTCAATGAGGTCACGGCTCTTGGTCTGCTCCGGGCTCCTGCTGGTCGTGGAAGCGGCCACCGTCACCGCCTACTGCGGGCTTCTCTTCAGGTGCGGGTGCACGCTCCTGGATGGAATGGCCTACTGCAACGTGCATAACCTCCGAGGCCCCTGGTGCCCGTGGTGCAGCCAGGGAATGCTCGGATTCTACGTCCCCTTCGCAGGGATGACCGCCGGAGCGATCCTCGGCGCCTGGTGGGGACTCAGGCTGCGCACTCGCCTTTGGGCAGGACTGCTAGGCGGAGTGGCCGGCTACTTGTCAGTCGGCGCCGTCGCGGCATGGATCTCGGCCCGTATCCAAGGCTATCCCCTGTGAGCGCGATGGTCCGCCAACTGGAATTGCAAACCGGCAGCCATATCCGTAGGGTCTCGAGAGTGAAGATTTCTCCCTTTTTGATTCTGGCAGGTGTCCTGCTGGCGTCCTGGGCGGATGGCCGGACGGCCTTCGGGCAGGCATCCTCAGAGCTTTCGCGCCGGACGCGCCCATTGGAACTGACGGGCGACATCGCGTCCCACCTGGTGGCCGGCGCCGACCAGTTTCTCCTGGCCAAGCTGGAGCAATCCCGCGAGAACCGGGCAAAGCACTGGAACCGCGATCTCTCATCCCCTGAGAACTACAGCCGATCCCTGGAACCGAACCGGAAGCGGTTGGCCCATATCCTGGGAGTTCGGGACCCTCGGGTGAAATATTCGAGCCCTGAGCTGATGGCCACGGTCCGGACGCCGGCCCGGGTGGGCGGGACCCATTCCTACGACATTTTCTCCATCCGCTGGCCCTCCATCGGTCAGATCCATGGAGAAGGGTTGCTCCTGGTTCCCCGGCAGGGCCGACCCTCTGCCGACGTCATCGCGGTCCCGGACGCGGACCAGAGCCCGGAACAGATCGCCGGCCTGGTTCCCGGAGTCCCTGCCGCATCGCAGTTCGCACGCCGTTTGGCCGAGAGTGGCTGCCGGGTAGTGGTCCCGGCCCTCATCAGCCGGGAAACGAAAAAGCGGATCGGGCGTCCCCACCTGACGCATCGGGAGTTCATCTACCGGTCCGCCTTCGAACTGGGCCGGCACCTGCTGGGCTACGAAATCCAGAAGATTCTGGCCCTGGTGGACTGGTTCGTTCAGGAGGCCGACGGCGGCGACCCCCGTATCGGTATCGCCGGGTATGGCGAGGGAGGTGGCCTCTCGCTCTATGCGGCCGCCCTGGACACCCGAATCGACGCCGCCCTGGTCAGCGGGTATTTCAGCGACCGGCGGAACATTTGGAAACAGCCCATCGACCGCAACGTCTTCGGGCTGCTGGAGCAGTTCGGCGATGCGGAACTGGCCTCGATGATCGCACCCCGGACATTGATCGTGGAAACGGCCCGGGCCCCCGAGTTGGAACTCCCGGGAAAAGGGGGAGCTCCGGCGCGTCTGATCACGCCTCCGTCCGAAACGGTCCGCCGGGGGGCCGAGCGGGCGCGGGAACTCGTGGCCGGCCTGAAACCCGCAGCCCCGATCCACCTCGTGTCCAGCAGTTCTCAGGGCGCCGGTTCTCAGGGCACGGGTCCCCCTGGCAGCCCCCCTGCGCTTGTGGGTCTGCTCAGATCTCTCTCCGACAAGCTCCGCCTGGCTCCCGCAGGCCCCTCGCCCCGCTTCCTGGTGGATTCCTTCGATCCGGGAGTCCGCATGGAGCGCCAAGTCGGCGAAATGGACCGCCACAACCAGTGGCTGCTCTCCGAGAGCCCCTACGTCCGCCAGGCCTTCATGGAGAAGCTGGACACGACGTCACTTGAAGGCTACCGGAAGAGCATCCAGGACTATCGCCGGATCTTCCGGGACGAGGTCATTGGCTGGTTCCACGACGAACGCCTGCCGCCCAACGCTCGCAGCCGCCCAATCTACGACGCGCCCGACTGGACCGGCCACGAGGTGGTCCTGGATGTCTACCCCGACGTCATCGCGTACGGGATCCTGTTGCTGCCCAAGGATCTGGTCCCCGGTGAGCGGCGGCCCGTGGTGGTCTGCCAGCACGGCCTGGAAGGGCGGCCCCAGGAAACCATCCGCGGCGACCACAGGGCCTATCATGACTTCACGGCCAAGCTCGCCGAACGGGGCTTCATCACCTTCGCCCCTCAGAATCTCTACATCTTCCGGGACCGCTTCCGCACGCTGCAGCGGAAGGCCAACCCCCTCAAGAAGTCGCTCTTCTCCATCATCGCGGCCCAACATCAGCAGATCCTGGACTGGCTCAAGACTCTCCCCTGGGTAGATCCCGGCCGGATCGGCTTCTACGGCCTCAGCTATGGGGGGAAGACGGCCATGCGGGTCCCCGCGCTGTTGACCGACTACGCCCTGTCTATCTGCTCCGCCGACTTCAACGAGTGGGTCTGGAAGAACGCCTCATCCCGAGCCAAGTACAGCTACGTCTTCCACGGCGAGTACGAGATCTTCGAGTTCGACCTGGGCAGCACCTTCAACTACGCCGAGATGGCGGCCCTGATCGCTCCCCGGCCCTTCATGGTGGAGCGGGGACATTTCGACGGCGTGGCGCCCGACGAGATGGTGGGCTATGAATTCGCCAAGGTGCGCCACCTGTACTCCGCCCGCCTGGGCCTGGCCGACCGGGTCGAGATCGAGTGGTTCGTGGGGCCCCACACCATCAACGGGAAGGGCACCTTCTCCTTCCTGCACAGGCATTTGGACTGGCCGGAAAAGAGAGAGTGACGGCGGGTCCGGGCGGCCGTCCCGGCGCACCGGGCGTCACCCCACCGCAGGAATTCCCGTCTCCGCCACCAGGCGATTGAAAGCGGCCACTTCGCGGTCCACCACATCGTCCAGTTCTCCCAGGGCGGCGTCCACTTCGGCCGAGAGGTGCTCGAATACGTCCAGAGCCTGCTGAGTCGGAGCCTCATCGGCGGAGGAGACGACGCTCATCAAGGAGATCAGCCGGTAGTTGAGACCTGCCGGGATCCGGATCCAGTCGAAGTCTCCCTCGGCTTTGAAGGTCACCAGTTCAGCCTCGATCACATCCAGCTTCCGGCCCAGACCATTCGCCCGTTTCGACGCTTCCCGGCCGGCCTCCTCCGGACCGGCCTTCTGCAACCGGTCGACCCACCGCTTCACCTGGTCCCGAATCCGGGCGATCCGCGCGAGGCCCCGGTGGGTTACGGTCACCTTGTCCCGGATTCGAATCAGGGTCCGGAACTGGGCCTCCAGGGCCTCCTGCGAAGCGGACGACCCGGGATCCTTGGTGAGCCGGAATTCCTGCGTCCAACTCCGGTCCCCCAGCTTCAGCACCACTCGATAGGTTCCCGGCGCGGCCATCACGGACGTTTCCGCCCCCTTGGCGGCGACGTCGCCGGCGAAACTCTCCGCCTCCGGATAGCAAAGGTCCCAAACGAAGCGGTTGACGCCGGCGTGGCCGGTCAGATAGCGCTCTTTCCCGGAAGCGTCGCCGTTTTCGTCATCGGCCGGAGACTCGTCTCCTTCATCCTTGCGGTTAACGGTCTTGATCTCGTTTCCCTCTGCGTCCAGGAAGGTCAGACGAAGGTCCTCCGAAGGAACCTCGCTGAGGTAGTAGTAGACGATGACACCCCGGGGCGGGTTTTCCCCCACATTCAGGCCTTGGAGACGGGGCTCGTTCTCCTCGGTGGGATCCTGGCGGTACGTGCCTTCCATTCCCAGTCCCAACATGTAGTTCTTGTCCGGCCGGTCGCCCGCGGCCGCGCCCCACTGGAGCCACATCCGAGTCGTCGTCCGTGGCGGAAGCAGGGCGGCCGGATCCTCCGGGTCTCCGCCTGCCGCCTCTCTCAGGGGCGTCACGTCATCCAGGATCCAGATGGACCGTCCGTGAGTGGCCGCCACCAGATCTTCGTCCTTGACCGCCAGGTCGTAGACGGGGGCCACCGGCAGGTTGTTTCGAAGCCGAAACCAGGACTCCCCCGCGTCCAGGGAGACGAACACGCCGGTCTCGGTCCCCACGTAGAGCAGACCCTTCCGAACCGGGTCCTCCCGGATCACCCGCGTTATTTCTCCCTTCGGGAGGGCTCGTCCCAGATCGTGCCAAGTCTCACCGTAATTCCGGGTCACGTAGAGGTAGGGATCGTAATCGTCCAGCTTGTAGCGGGTCGCGGCCACGTAGGCGGTGGCCGGATCGTGAGGCGACGCCGCCACTCTGGAGATGAGGGACCACGCGGGCACCCCGGGGGGCGTGATCTCCCTCCAGTTCTCGCCGCCGTCCCGGGTGACATGGACCAGGCCATCGTCGGTCCCGGCCCAGAGCAGCCCCGGAGTGAGTGGCGACTCGACCAGGGTGGAGACGTTGGCGTAGACCTCGGCTCCGCTGACGTCCTTGGTGAGGGGGCCGCCCGAAGCGGCCAGCTTGGACCGGTCCTGGCGGCTGAGGTCCGGGCTCATGAGCTGCCAACTGCTTCCCTCGTCCCGGGTGCGGAAGACCCGATTGCCGGCGGCATACAGCAGACCGGGGTCGTGGGGAGAGAACAGGATGGGGAAAGTCCAGTTGAACCGGTATTTCAGGTCGGCCGGAGGCCGGCCGGAAGCCAGGTCCGGCCAGACCGTCACCAGGCGGATCTGCCGGGTCTTCCGATCATAGCGCTGTAGCGGAGCTCCCCCGCCGGGCGAGCTGCCCACGGCGCCGACGTAGACGATGTCGGGATCCTCGGGATGCACCGCGATGTATCCGCTCTCGCCCGTGCCGGCGGCATAGCACATTCCCCAGGGAATGGCGCCGTATTCAGTGGCGCTGGGAACCGCGATGCTGGAGTTGTCCTGCTGGGTCCCGTAGATCCGGTAGGGATACCGGTTGTCCACGTCGATGCGGTAGATCTGGGCCGTGGGCTGGTTGTAGATGGTGGACCAGGTGGCGCCGCCGTTGAAGCTGACG
>JAPOYZ010000031.1 GCA_026706325.1 Candidatus Aminicenantota bacterium | reverse complement strand
CGCCCCCCGGCGTCACCCTCCTCGGGTGTGCTCTCGTAGCCGGCGGCAAAGACATGACACGTGTCCATGCAGACGACGATCTGCTCCGGGGACCCGCAACCGGCCATGATGTCGCGGAGATGTTGGAAGCGGTGGCCCAGGGTGGTTCCCTGGCCGGCGGTGGTCTCGAGGGCCACCTTGACCTGGTAGGAGGCCGTTCTCTCCAGGATCCGCTTCAATGCCGCCGAGATCCGGTCGATTCCCCAGGCCTCGCCAGCCCCCACGTGGGCTCCCGGGTGAGTGACCAGGTGGCTCAGTCCCAGCCGTTCGCAGCGGTCCATCTCGTCCAGGAATGCGGCTATGGAGCGTTCCCAGAGATCCGGTTTGGGGGACGCCAGATTGATCAGGTAGGAGTCGTGTGCCACCACCTGACGGATGGGGGACTCGGCCCAGCGTTGCCGGAAATCTTGCACTTCGGGGTCGTGTAAGGCTCGGCCCCGCCATTGGTTGTTGTTCTTGACGAAGATCTGGAGGACGTTGCAGCCGGCGTCCTCGGCCCGGTCGAGGGACTTGGGAATGCCTCCCGCAATCGACATGTGGGCGCCCAGAAGGGCGTCGTGTTTTTTCGGCATGCCTTTCAGGTTAGCCGGGAGGAGGGCAGCGGGGAAGCACCCGCTGGTATTTCCTGGACGCACTGCTCCTTTTACTTGTCACATGTCTCGCAGGTGACCGGACGAGACTGTGGAGGGGGGCTTGCCGTTCCTCGCGCGTCCGTGTTGCTAGGGGACTCGGTGGATGGAAAGTGTCGAGGGGGACTCCGTCCCCCTGAACCCCCTAATCGGCGGTAGGAAAACCGCCGCTCCTTCGGCGACAGGAAAGTCGCTCCAGTCGCCGGTAATTTGACCTGGAATGGGCCGCATTGGAGAATTACCGGCTGACAGCCATGACCCTTGACGAGATTTCCGACTATTGCCGGCTGCGGGATTGCCAGGTTCGGCTGGGGAGTTCCGACACCGGCTTCATCCTCGTGAGTTCGGGGGGCTTGGAACGCGCCAACAACTATGGCCGGTTCCTTGCCTTGAGCGAATTGAGAGGTTTGCCTTCGCCATCGGAGGTGATCCGGCAGGCGGAGCTGTTTCGAGTGGATGGTCCGGAGGGGAGCCGCGATCTGAATCGGGAGGCGTTCCGGCGGGAACTGGAAGATCTCCTGCGAAAGGTGGGGCTGAGATGAAGTATCCGCACCGGGACCTGAGAGAGTTCGTCCAAGTCCTGGAACGGCAGGGAGAACTGAGGCGCATCGGCACCCCGGTCGACCCGGTGCTGGAGATTGCCGAGATCACGGATCGGGTTTCGAAGCGCGTGGGTCCCGCCTTGCTTTTCGAGAAGCCCAAGGGGTCGGAACATCCGGTCCTCATCAATGCCCTGGGCTCCTACAACCGGATGAATCTGGCTCTGGGTGTCGATTCCGTGGATCAGATTGCGCATCGGATCGAGGATCTGCTGGACCTGAAGGCTCCCTCCGGTGCAATGGACAAGTTGAAGATGCTTCCGAAGCTCACCGAATTGGCCTCCCTGACGCCCAAGATGGTGCGCCGGGGCGTCTGCCAGGAGGTGGTCAGGACGGAAGACTTCTCCCTGCTCGATTTTCCCATTCTCAAGTGCTGGCCCGGGGACGGCGGCCGTTTCATCACCATGCCCCTGGTCTTCAGCAAGAATCCCGAGACGGGAAAGCGCAACTGCGGCATGTACCGCATGCAGGTCTTCGACGATCGGACCACGGCCATGCACTGGCAGACTCACAAGCACGGCGCCCAACATTTTCGGGAGGCCGTCCGCCTTGGCGGCGCGGAGGCGGGCGGAAGGCGCATGGAAGTGGCTGCCGCCATCGGGGCGGATCCGGCCACCGTCTTCTCCGCCATCGCGCCCCTGCCCGACGACCTGGACGAGATGATGTTTGCCGGGTTCCTGCGGCGTTCCCCGGTGGAGATGACGGCCTGCAAGACCGTCGATTTGGAAGTTCCGGCCAACGCCGAGATCGTTCTGGAAGGGTACGTGAACCTGGATGAGCTCCGGACCGAAGGACCCTTCGGGGATCACACGGGATACTATTCCCTTGCCGACGAGTACCCGGTCTTTCACGTGACCTGCGTCACGCACCGCCGCGACCCCATCTACCAGACCATCATCGTGGGCAAGCCTCCCCAGGAGGACTGCTACATGGGATATGCCGTGGAGCGGATCTTCCTGCCTTTGATTCGAAAGCAGCTCCCGGAGATCCTGGACATGCACCTGCCCTTCGAGGGCATCTTCCACAATCTCGTCCTGGTCCGAATCCGAAAACGTTATCCGGGACACGCCCGCAAGGTCATGAGCGCCATCTGGGGATTGGGCCAACTCATGTTCTCCAAGTGCATCATCGTTCTGGATGAGGAAGTCGACCTTAGCGACTATCCGGAGGTCGTCTTGAGGGCTCTCAACCACATCGATCCCGAGCGGGACATCCAGTTCACGCTGGGCCCCGTCGACTCCCTGGACCACGCCGCCCGCCTGCCCAACTTCGGTTCCAAGATGGGGATCGACGCCACGCGGAAGTGGCCTCAAGAGGGGTTCCAAAGGGACTGGCCCGACGAGATCGTCATGGATGAGGAGACCCGGGACCGCGTGAACCGGCTCTGGCCCGAATTGGGACTGGACTGAATCTCGCCGCAGCCCCGGTCAGTTCGCCGGAACCCCGGTGCCGTCGCCGGTGGCGTCCGGGGCGACCACCATGGAACTCAATGTCGCACCGGGATGCCGGCCCTGGAGCCGCCTCAGCGCCAGGTTCGCCGAGGAAGTCACGTCGGCATTCGGGCTCCGGGTCAGGGGCTCCACAAACTCCAGAGAAGAGGCGCCGCCGCGCTGCCCGATCACCTCCAGGAGTCGGATCTGTATGCCAGGATCCTTGGTGTGGACCAGGAGTTGGGGATGGAGCTTGGGAACCTCCTGGGCGTCCAGCTCCAACAGATAAAAGTAGACCTGATCGCTATTGATCCGTTCCACCAGTTCCGGGAGATGCGCCTCACCGCCGAGACGAAAGAGGGCAAAGTTCAGGGCTGAAATCACTTCGAACTCTTTTTCCCCCTGAAATCTGGCCGCCAACATGGGGACGAGGCTCGAGTCTCCGAGTCGGCCCAGGCCCTCGGCGCCGTATCGGCGGAAGGCGGCTCTATGGTCCTCGATTGCCTTCAGCAGGATGGTCCGGGACTGGGGGGCGGCGATGTAGGCGAGCGCCTCGATGGTCTTTAGCCTCAGATCGTCCTTTCCGCTTACGGGGACCAGACCACCGAGAATCCTCTTCCGCTCCAGGACTCCGCTGTTGTAGAGCTCGGTCAGCGGTGGAACCGCCGCTTCCACCCGCAGACGCCCAAGCGTAAAGATAGCCTCGTCGTGGACCCTCTTGTCCGGATCCCGGATCAGGGGAATCAACGTGACGCCCCCTGCCGGATCTCCGATCTTGTAGATGGCGCGGATCATCTCCACCTTCACAGCGTTCTCCGGCTCCATTTCCAAGGCTTCCTGGAGGGGGGGCAGGGCGCGGTGGCCGCGAAGGATGCCCAGAGCGAGGGCGGCGTTCCTGCGAACGTCTGCGTCCGAGTCACTCAGCAATGTGCCCAGCGTGTCGATCGCTTCCGGGCTGACGGAAATGTAAGGTTCCACGATCAGGGGATTGTAGTCGTCGTCCGCCGGATTCATGAAATCGACGACGCGCTTCACACCGTGAATGAAGCCGTCGGGAGTGGAGACATAGAGATTGACGATTCCTTGAATCGACACGAGCTGGGTTTGCTTCCTGGAATCGTGGCAGAGGGTCATGAGAGCCGGAAGGGTCGTAATGTCGCCGATCTTGACCAGAGCCCGGGCCAACGCGGTCCGGAGCAGGTCATCCGGGTCCTTGACCAGCCTGGACAATTCCGGGACGGCCCGCCGGATCCGGTGCTTGCCCAGACCCACGACCGCCGTCTTCCGCCGCTCCAACTCCGGGTGTCTCAGGTCGAAGATGAGTCCGTCGACATCCCGCAGTTCCTCTTGCCCGCGCAGGTCAGGCATGCCCACGAGGAACAAAACGGCAATCAGCACTACAATCTGGGTTCGGTTGAAGAACATGGATCTTTCCTCCAAAGTGCCAGTCGCGGTTCCGGACCGGACTGTTTCTTCTGTGGTCCAACCGACAATTCACCAAGCTACGGCTGCAAGATAACAAACGACTCTGACCTCCGGAGTGGGAAGCCAAGGTACGGGTCAGCGGTTCAGGAGAAAACGATCCCGGCAGTGGGGATTGCGGCAGCGAGACCTGCCGGTTGTTGCTAAATTAAATTGCTTCTGAGCGGTGGTCAAAATGGTTTTTTTCGCGCTGACATTGATTGAGACGGTGGCGATTCTCTGGTTGGCGGTGGTTTCTCCCCTCGCATCCGCCGCCGGTCAGGAGGATTCGGCCGAGGTGGAGCGTTCGTTTCTGGCGGATGAGGCCGGGGCCGGCGAGTTCCGCGCGGTGGCTGCGTTTCCCGACTTGTTGGACCGCCGGCCGGTGCAGATGAAGGTCTTCCGGTCCCTGGCCTCCAAGGATCCCGTGATTTTCCGGGCGGCGGTGGAACTTTGTCTCGAGGCGCCGCGACTGGAATCGTTCGCCATGATCCGGAGACGGTTGAGTCTGGCCTTTCGCAGCCGGGACGCATGGAAGCGCGAGGCGATCCTGCAATTGGCCCGTCAGGAACCGGGACGAATGCAGGATCTCCGTTTCGTGAGCCTCCTGAGCGAGGCGTTGAGGAACCCGGATCCCGCCCTGGGTGAGTCGGCCCTCGCACTGGTTCGAAGCCGTCCCGAACTGCGCGGCCTCCCGGCGATCGCGGAAAGCCTGACCCAACTCCCGGGAGAGGGTCCGGCGACGGATCTGACACTCCCTTCGCTCAAATTCTTTCGGGACAGCGTGCTGCCGCTGCTGGAGAAGTCCGGGGCCGATGACAAGGCCTGCTTCGACTGCCACAAGTCACACGTCATCTTCCGCCTGGAGCCGGCTCAGGAACGGGCCGGACCGGAGGAGGTGCGGAGCTACTACCGTTCGGCGTTGCGGGTCATCGATCTGAAGCGGCCGGAGCAGAGCCTCCTTTTGCTGAAGCCCACCCGGGAGAAGCCTCCCAAAGGGACTCGGGCTTCGGGCTCCGGCCAACACGGCGGAGGCGTTCGATGGAGCCGGGAGTCCTCGTCCTACCGAACGATCCTGGAATGGGTCCGCACGGGCGGCGACTGATTCAATCGAATCGGACCAGCGAGATCTCCAAGCGACGCGTGTCCGTTTCCGGGCGGTCCCATTGCACCAGGATGGGACTCTGGTAGGTCCCATTGACGATGGAGCCGCGGCTGGCTCCGTTGGAATGGGCGCTGGACACCAGCAGGATCAGCGAGCGGTCCATGCCCATGAAGTGGTCGGCTGGTGCACGGACGAATCGTTGCAGAAGGCGCTCGAAGACCGATTCGCTCAACCCCAGGGCGTCCACGGTCTGATTCAGAATCTGGACCAGATCGTATTTGGCGTAATCCCTGGCCCTTCCCGGAATGGCCCTCGGGTTTCCCAGCATCTGCCGGCCGCTCTTCGCCATGAAATGCAGTGGATTTCTCAGCACTTTGGCCAGGTCGTGCTTCATCAGCAGGGTCTCGTACTCGTTCACGGTGAGACCCGCATTCCGTTCTTCCGGACCCAGGGAGATGTCGATGCGCCCCCGATCGACCCGATGGGTCCGGATCAGGTCCTGGAGCCGGGAGAAGAAACCCAGATGGGGATCCATCAGGTTGATGGAGTCGATGGGATGCCGGGACACCGGAACCGGGAGGTCCACGCGAGCCACCACCTGTTCTTCGTTGAAAGCCAGCACCGTGGTCCGGCGCCGGCGCCGGACATCGTTCCAGATGCCGTCCAGGTCCACGAAGTAAACGGGCGTGTCCGGGCGATTCTCATAGGTGGCGCAATTGGTGAGGCCGGAACTCATGAAGGTGAGGTGGGCGTTGTGAGGCTCCGTGACCTTTTGCTCCTGGCTCAGCTCGGTGCGCAGATCCATCTGGTCGTGGCGGTATCCGCGCCGGAAAGGGAAGAGGGTCTGGAACATCTGCACGAAATTGCGCAGGGCCTCGCCGCTGTGGTTGAACTGGGCCGAGAGCTTCTCGCCGAAGTAGCCGGCCGTGGTGTGGTAGGAGTAGTAGACCGACTTGGAATACCGGGACAACCGGGAGCGGATCCGATCAGGAATCCGCTCGCGGACGTTGATCACGTCTACGCGGGATTCAGGCTGGATTTCCAGCGTAACGTCAGTCTCCAAGGACAAGGCCCGGCTCCTTGCGAACTGCTGTCATCCTGGCGGAAACGCCATCTGACTGAGAATGTTATTCAACCGCCCGAGTTCCAGTCAATCCAAATCCAGGCGACCGAAACATTCGGGGACCCAATCTGGAGGCGGGACCGGAACTCTCATGCTCTTCGGCGTCAATTGGAAAGGACTTCAGGACAAGTGCCGGGACGACGTTCGGTGAAGCCCGTCAGGGAACGGATTCACCCCGTATCAGGTCGTCGTATGATTCTCTGACCCGGATTGTCCTCCAGCCTTCTCCGTCCACGAGTATCTCGGCCGCCCGCCTCCTGGAATTGTAGTTGGAAGATAGGACAAAACCGTAGGCGCCTGCGCTCATGACCGCCAGGAGGTCTCCCGGGCGGGCGTCGGGAACCTGCTGACCGCGGGCCAGGAAATCGCCGCTCTCACAGACCGGCCCGACCACGTCGGCCTGGATCCGGGATCGACCGGACCGCACCGGAAGAATCTGGTGGCGGGCGCCGTAGAGACTGGGGCGCAGCAGGTCGTTCATGGCGGCATCCACCACCAGGAAGACCTTGCCGCGGTTGGTCTTCCGGTAGAGGACGCGAGTCAGCAGGACGCCGGAGTTTCCCACCAGATAGCGTCCCGGCTCCATGACGATGCGGTAGCCGTCCCCAGGTTGAGCCAACGCCTCGGCGTACCGTTGGAGATCAGGGCCCGTTTCTCCCTGGTAGGAGATTCCCAGGCCGCCGCCCAGATCCAGATGTTCCAGCGGGAACCCCCGGTCCCGGACCCGGTCCGCCCATTCCCTGAGCTTGCCGAACGCGTCCAGAAACGGCTGAACGTCCAGGATTTGGGAGCCGATGTGGTAACCGAGGCCCACAAGCCGGATTTCGGCGGAATCCTCGACGATCTTCAACAGGTCGTCGATCTGACCGGTCTCGACCCCGAACTTATGGCGATGCAGGCCGGTGGCGATGTAGGGGTGGGTCCGGGCATCCACGTCCGGATTGATTCTGATGGCCACCCGGGCTTCGCGGCCCATCCTCCGGCTGACCCGCGCCAGGGTCTCCAGTTCCTGGCGGGACTCGACGTTGATGCTGAAGAGCCCCCATTCCAGGGCCATCTCCATCTCCTGAACCGTTTTGCCGACTCCGCTGAAGACGATGCGCGCGGGATCGGCGCCGATCTGCCTCAACCGGAAGAGCTCTCCCCCCGAAACCACGTCGAAACCGCTGCCCTCCTCCTGCAAAATCCGCAGCAGCGAGAGGTTGTCGTTGGCCTTCAGGGAGTAGCAGATCAAGGGGTCCACGTTGGCGAACGCGCTTTCCAGCCGGTGGTAGCGGTCGCGCACGGCGCGCCGGCTGTAGACATAGCACGGCGTCCCCGCCCGCCGGGCGATTCGGGACAGGGGAGTCCCTTCGCAGATGAGCTCCCCGTTGTCGTAGGGAAAGGCGTCGAATCCGGTCACGCCGGGATAGTAGCAGAAAGGCGGAAGAGGAAATGAGCAATGAGAAAAGTGAAAATGGGGGATGATAGGAGGCAGGAGGGGAAGGGAGAATGAAGCTGATGCTTGATTGGCGGGTCGGGGCGGCAATGGTGGCAACGGTGCTTCTCGCCGGGGAGGACACCGGCGGCGGGCTTTGGGCCCAAGTGTGGCGTCACGAGGGATTTCAAGCCTTTTCCCGGGGGAAGTTCGAGGACTCCGGCTCCAACATCTACGTTTCCCGGCGCGGCAGGATCCAACTGATCAACCGTTTGGATCTGAACCGGGACGGTCATATCGATCTGTTCGTGGCCAATGGGCACGGACACAGTGAAGACGAAGACGCTTTCGTCTATCTGAACAACGGCGAGACCATCGATCCCCTCCGGAGGATCGCTTTGCCTACGGACGGGGCCGTCGAGGGTCTGGTGGCGGACCTGAACCGGGACGGCATCAGCGACGTGGTGGTGGTCAACGGAACGGGTGGTACGACCAACAAGTCCGACAGCTTCATCTACTACGGGTCAGAGGGGTGGTTCCCCGTGTCCCAGCGCCGGCGACTGAAGTCCTGGTCCGGAAGGGAAGCCGCCGTCGGGGACTGGAACCGGGATGGATGGGCGGATCTGGTCATTGCCTGCGCCAATCCGGGGAGAGGGGGGCGATCGACCCACTCGGCCGTCTACTGGAACTCGGCCCATGGCTTCGATCCCGATCGCCGGACCCTGCTGGCCGGTCCGGGAACGGCGGTCCTGGCCGCCGACCTGGTCGGAGACGAGGCGCTGGATCTGGTTCTGGCCGCCGGGTCCAGTGTCTTCGTCTATGCCGCCGGGGAGGAGGGGTTGGACGTGGAGAAGCCCCTCATCCTGGATCTGGAGGCCCGGCATCTGGGTGCCGGGGATCTGGACCGGGACGGACGGATCGAGCTGGTCGCCGCCGTCGAATCGGGGGTCCAGGTTCTGGCGGCGGCTTCGAGCCGGTTTCAGGTCCGGCAGCGGCTTCAGGTGGAGAACCCCTGGCAGTTGGCGGTCCAGGATCTCAATCGGGACGGTTTGCCGGATCTGGCCGTGACCTCATCCGACCGGGCCGGGAACGGCTTCACCGACTCCCTGGTCTTCTGGAATCGGGACGGCCGGTTGTCCGAAACCGATCCAACTCCTCTGGCCACGGTTCACGCCCGGGGAATCAGCGCCGGAGACCTGGACGGGGACGGCTGGCCCGAGTTGGTGGTGAGCAACCACCACTCCTTCAACGACCTGAACGTCCAGTCGTTCGTCTTCTGGAACCGGGAAGGGAGGTTTTTCCCCGGTCACAAGTCGATGCTGGACACGCGGAGCGCCCATGGCAACGGGATCGGCGACGTGAACAACGACGGGCGCCCGGACCTGATCTTCTTCAACCTGGAAGGAGGACTCCGGACCGGCTACAACCCCAACTTCATCTACTGGGGCGATGGGACCCGAAACTACTCGACCCGGCGCCGCAGCCAACTCTGGGCCGGCTATACGGTGGGCACCGCCCAGGCCGATCTGGACGACGACGGCTGGGTGGACCTGGTGTCGGCCGAGGCCCGCTACGCACTGGGGCGGCCGGTGACCCTCAACGGGGTCTATGTCTGGTATGGGGGAGCCGGCGGCTACGAGCCCCGCCGCCGGGCCGTCCTCTCGGCGGAGGACCCGGAAATGGGGGCCGTCACCGCCGACCTGAACCGGGACGGTTACCTGGATCTGGTGATCGGCGCCGCCGAGGGCGACGCCCACGGCCGCCGCGGTTACGTCGTCCTCTACGGTGGGGAAGCCGGTTTCGCCCCTGCGCGGCGCGAGGTGATTCCCGTCGGCGGATTGGGGTTTCCCCCCGTGGTGGCCGATTGGAACCGCGACGGGTATCTGGACCTGGCGGGGGGCTCCGCCAAGGACGGACTGCACCTGGTCTATGGTTCGGAGGAAGGATTTGGAGGGAAACACCACCGGTTGATCGAAAAGGGACGAGTCCCCTACCTGGAGGCCGCGGACTTCAACTCGGACGGTTGGCTGGATCTGGTGGCGCCGGTCAACGACTATCCCCGCAACAAGGAAGGGGAGGTCCGGATCTACTACGGTTCCGCGGACGGTTTCCGTTTGAGAGAGGGTCGGCCGCTGCCGCACATGTCGGCCCTGGACCCCAGTGTGGCCGATTTCGACCGGGACGGATTCCTGGACCTGTTCGTGCCCAACTACTCCAGCAACACCGCCCGGAGCATCCCCTGCTTTCTCTACTGGGGAAGCGCCTCCGGTTTCGATCCGGACCGCCGCCTGAACCTGCCGGGGGACTCGGGGACCGCCTCCCTGGCCGCCGATTTCGACGGCGACGGCTGGACCGACATCTTTCTGCTCAACCACAAGCGGGACGGAAGCGTCGATCGTCCGGGAGATCCCATCCGGCACACGACTCCGTCGGTCCTCTATTGGAACGGACCCGAAGGCTTTTCCCTTCGGGACAGGACCTGGCTTCCCACCGTGGGTCCCCACGGCCAGGTGCTCCGCGACCCGGGGAACATCTACACGCGGAAGCTGGCCGAAACCTATGTCTCACCGCCGCACCGGTTCGAACCCGGCGTCCGGCCCGTCTCCATCGCATGGGAGGCTGAGACTCCCCTGGGAACCACGATCGCGCTCCAGATTCGAACCGCCGGGAGCGAGGAGTCCCTGCGCGAGGCGGCCTGGAGAGGCTCCCCGGAGTCCGGAAGCTGGATCCTGCAGCCGGGTCCCGTTTCCGGCGGCGAGCCGTCCGATTCCTGGCTGCAGTATCGCGCCCGGCTCGCGACTCCCAACGGCGGAGCCAGCCCCGTTCTGACCCGAGTCGAGGTCAGGTTCCGGTAGCGGCGGGTGTTGCGGACGGGAAGCCGGAGTCGTAATCTCTCCCGCAGGCAGCGGAGGCCGGCTTCGGGAAACACTACGGCGAACGGTGAAATGGCATCGGTAAAGCAGGGCATTTCCGGTCAGTTTCAGGCACGTTGGATTCCCTGGTGCGCCGGCGCGTCCATCGTCGCGTCTCTCATCTCCATCGCGGCGGCATACATATTCGCCGGGGTTGCCCTGCTCCTCTGGGTCGTTGATACGCTGCGGCGGCGGCGCCTTCACCTCCGCTGGCCTCCTTTCACGCTGCCGCTCCTCCTCTTTGTCATTTCCATCGGGATCGCCGTGCTCTTCTCGGCAGATCCCGGGACCAGTTCCGGCTCTCTCAAGAAACTGGTGCGCTTCCTCTTCGTCCCCTTGATGTTCACCTGGTTCGGGGCAGTCCACGTGAAGTGGACCGTGAGGCGCATCTACTGGGTTGTCGGCGCCAGCGCCGTGTACGCCTTGGCGCAGTACTACTGGCTGATGGAGCCGGATCTGCAGCATCGGATCACCGGTTTCATGAGCCATTGGATGACCTTCTCCGGCCAGCTCATGATGGGGGCGGTCTCGCTGGGGGTCTTTCTGTGCCGGGAGCGGTTCACAGCGGCCGGATCCCCGGCCGCGTACCGGGAGGGGACGGAAAGGCGCCGTCTGCAAATCCTCGGATTGCTCCTTTTGATCCTCCTGAGCTGGAGCCTGCTGGTGACCTTCACCCGGAACGCCTGGCTGGGTGCGGCCGCGGGCGGTCTTTTGTTGGTGGTCTTGACGAAGAAGACCCGGGTGCTGCTGTTGCTGCTGGCGCTGATGGTTCTTTTGATCGTGGTGCCGACGCCGTTTCGGGACCGACTCCTGTCAGGCGTGGATCTGAGCGACACGACGACTCAGGTCCGTCTGGAGATGGTCCGGGCCGGATCCCGTCTCATTGCCGAGCATCCCTGGACGGGAGTCGGACCCGGCATGGTCTACGGTGAGGTTCTCAAGTATCGGTCGCACCAGGAATACCCCGATTGGGCCTATCAACACCTCCACAACAATTTCCTCCAGGTGGCCGCCGAAACCGGCCTCGTGGGACTGGCGTTCTGGCTGGCGCTCTGGATCGTCCTGATCCGGGACCTGATCCGGATGTGGCTCCGGTCCGAATCGGAATGGGTCCGCTTCCTGAGCCTGAACGGCCTCTGCATCTCGGCGGCGTTTCACGTGGCGGGCTGCCTGGAGTACAACTTCGGCGATTCGGAGGTGCTGATCCTGCTGCTGTTCTTCCTGACGGCCCCATATGCGGTGCAGAGGCGGGAATTGGCGCAGACGGGATCTGAAGGAGGATAGCCGTTCCGGCCGGCGGAACGCCGGACGTTCCGTCATCCACCGCCGAGCCTGTCCAGGTCAGGGGAACGCCTATTCCTACGGATCAGCTTTGTCCAGGTCGCAGGTAGGCCGAAGCCTTGATTCCCGCGCAAATTATGTGTATATTCCGATTGGTTTATACACATAGTCTGGAGGGTCTCCAAATGCGAACGAACATTGTCATTGACGACGACCTCCTGCAACGAGCCATGCGCGTAACTGGGGCGAAAACCAAGCGCGAGGTCGTGGAATTGGGTCTGGCGTCGTTGATTCGATTGAAGGGACAGGAAGGAATCCGCGCATTGCGCGGCAAGATTCGTTGGACGGGCGATCTGGACAAGATGAGACGAGACCGATGATTCTGGTCGATTCCAGTGTCTGGATCGATTTTTTCAACGGAGTTCCGACACCGGAAACGGATCGTCTCGACGCCCTGTTGGGACAGGATGCCGTGGCAACCGGCGACCTGATTCTGGTGGAAGTCCTTCAGGGAATTCGAAACGACTCGGATTTCAGAGCAGTAAAGCGAGCGCTGTCGGAGTTTCCGTCTTTCGACCTGCTCGGACGGGAGCGGGCGGCTCGTGTTGCCATGCGCTATCGAAGACTGCGCAGGAACGGAGTCACGATCCGCAAGACCGTCGACGTCGTCATCGCCTCCTTCTGCGTCGACGAAGGGATCCGATTGCTGTTCTCCGACCGTGACTTCCTGCCCATGGTCAAGTACCTGGGGTTGAAGCCTGCGGTATATCTCCACTGAACCATTTGGAGGGGGGACATTCTTGTCTCAATACTCGGAAGCCGCCGGTTTCCGGCGCATTTGCTTGGTCCGGCTGCGATGCGCCTTGTCTTCCAGACGCCGCACTCTGGAGCGGGCCGGAATACGAGTTTCGTAGCGCCTCTTCCGCTTCTCCAGGGCCGACGCCAACAGGTGGCGGAAGCGTTCCAGAGTCTCCTGCCGGTTCCTCCATTGACTCCGGTGCCGTTGAGAAACCACCCGCAGTTCGCCTCGGCGGTTGAGGTGACCGGCGAGTCGCCGACGCAGTTCGGTCTTCTGTTCGGAGGTCAGGCTGCCGGAACTCATCAGGTCGAAGACGAGGGTGACCCGGGTGTCCACCTTGTTGACGTTCTGCCCGCCCGGCCCGCTGCTGCGGGAGAAGACGAAGCGGAACTCGTTCTCCTTGATGTCGACGCCGTCCCGGATGTGCACCATCGTTCGCTCCCTGGGAGGTCCATTTTAGCAGTCGGCATTCCGAGGGAGCGGAAGCCGAACCGGAGGAACCAGGGCGGGAGTCCGGGGGCTTCGGGAGGGATTTCTCCGCGCAGGGACGCGGCCGGATCACTCTGGTTCGATGGGATCGTGGTGGTAATCTCTGGTCCGGAAGGGGAAATGGACCATGGGGATCAAGGTCGGCATCCTGGGCACTCGCGGGATTCCTGCCAACTACGGCGGTTTCGAGACCTTTGCCGAGGAGCTGGCCGTCCGTCTGGTCCGCCGGGGGCACCGGGTCACGGTCTACGGACGGAGCCACTTCGTAAATCCCAAGCTCTCCACCTACAGGGGAGTCCGCATTCGGGTCCTGCCGGCGATCCGGCAGAAATACCTGGAGACGGTTTCCCACACCGCCCTGTCCGTTTTGCGCGCCTGTTTCCGGGGCTACGACGTCTGCCTGGTGTGCAATGCGGCCAACGCCTTTCTCTGCTGGCTTCCGCGGCTGGCGGGCCAGAGGGTGGTCCTCAACGTGGATGGCATCGAACGGAAGAGGAAAAAGTGGAACTGGTTGGGCCGGTCATTCCATCGAATGGGCGAGTCCCTGGCTGTCCGCATTCCCGATTGCTTTGTGACCGACGCCCGGACCACTCAGGATTACTATCTCAGCCGTTACCGGCGGAAGTCTCCGTTCATTCCCTACGGGGCGCCGGTGGGGCGCCTGGAGAGCCGGGAGGCCTTGTGGAAGCTGGGCCTGGAGGCGAATCGGTATCTGTTGTTCGTAAGCCGGCTGGAACCGGAGAACAACGCCCATCGGGTGATCCGCGCCTATCGGCAGTCGGGGATGGACCTCCCGTTGGTGGTGGTGGGCGACGCTCCCTACAATCGTCCGTACATCGACCATCTGCGGCAAATGGCCAGCGGGATCAACGTGCTGTTTCCGGGAGCCATCTACGGGCAGGGGTACCGGGAGCTGCTCTCCCACTGCCGCTGCTACGTCTACGGAGGGGAGATCGGCGGGATCCATCCCGGTTTGCTGGAAGCCATGGGAGCCGGCTGCCTGGTGCTGGTCAACGATATCCCGGAAAACCGGGAAGCCGTGGCCGACGCCGGCCTCTTCTATCCCTTCAATCAGGAGGCGCGGCTCGCCCAACTCATGGCCAGAGTCTGCGGGAGCCCGGAGGATTACCGGGAACTGCGAAAGGCGGCGCAGGATCGGGTTCGCCGCCGTTTCGACTGGGAGCGAATCACGGAACAGTACGAGGAATTGTTCTACGGGCTGCTGTGAGCCCGCCGCGGCGTCACCCTACGCTTCGACCATCTCCTGTTTGCTGGAATCCCAGGTCATGAGCTTCCTTCGAGCCCAGGACTCGTTGCACATGACCACGGCGACGACTCCGCGCAGTCCCAACTCGGCCGGACAGGCCAGATCCTTGCCGTCCCGAATGGCCGCCTGCAGGTTGCGATGGTGGAGGGCCATGTCCTCGGCGCCCGTTTTCCTGTGGGTTTTCACGACCTTGCCGGATCCCTGATCCAGGATTTTCCAGCCTCGCCTGGTGAAAACCAGGGTGGCCCTGTGTCCCCGGATACAGTGTTCGACACCATGCTTGTTCGCCATGGTGCCCAGCATGTGCAGGGTCATCCCATTGGTGATTCCCTCGACTGCCGGGTATTCGGCGATCATCTCCAGGTTGTCGGGCACGTCGCGGCCGTCGTCCCAGATGTAGATCCCCCCCAACCCGGCAACCGAATTCGGGTAGGTCAGTTCGCAGGCTTTCAGCACGCGGGTGAGGCGGTGAATGAACAGGTCCGTGGAGATCCCTCCCGAATAGTCCCTGTAGTTGCGCCACTCGAAGAAACGGTGGGGAGACCAGGGACGCTTGGGCGCCGGCCCCAACCAGCGGTCCCAGTCCAGATCGCGAGGCTTGGGGGCATCGGACCGGATGCCCCTGCGCCAGGGGCCCTTGTGGAGGGGGTGATTCCGGACATATTCCATCTGGGCTTCCACCACCGTGCCCAGCTTGCCGGCCCGGATGGCCCGATTGGCGCTGGAGTAGCTGTCGTCGCTCATCCCCTGAACGCCGACCTGCAGCTTGAGACCGGTCTCCCGGACCTTCCGAACCACCTCCTGGCCTTCGGAGATGGTGTGGGTCATGGGCTTTTCGCAGTAGACGTGCTTGCCCGCCTCCAGCGCGTCGAGAGTCTGCCGGTGATGCCAGTGCTCCGGGGTGGCGATGCCGACGTAGT
>JAPOYZ010000276.1 GCA_026706325.1 Candidatus Aminicenantota bacterium | reverse complement strand
CCGAATCGCGCCTTGTCCGGCGGGCGCAGGAACGGTCTCGGTGCTCGCGGGACTTTCACCACGGACTGTTAAGGTCGTCCACCCAGGGTCCGGTGCTCTGTTTGACTTTCGCGACGGACTGGTAGAATGACGTGCCTATGAGACATCGACCACGACTTGGATTTCTATTGAAGGCTGCCCTTCTGCTGGTGCTCTCGCCGGTGGCCTGCGGCCCGGCAACGGAAGAAGACGGCCGCTTGAAGATCGCCGGCATGTTCATGCAGGAAGACCAGTTCTTCCGCCTGGTCCGGTTCGGAATGCAACAGGCGGCCGAGGAGGAGGGGGCCGAGCTGTTGCTGTCCACCGTGGACGGCAAGCCGGAAAAGGAACTCCAGCTCGTCAATACCTACATCGCCCGGCAGGTGGACGCCATCGTCCTCTCGCCCCTGAGTGCCACCGCGTCGGTCACGGCGCTGCGGCGGGCGCGAGACGCCGGCATCCATGTCGTCGCCTACAATTCCACCGTGGAGGGTGGGCTTCCGGCCGCCTTCATCGAGAGCGACCAGTCCAACCTGGGCTCCCAGACCGGCGAGGCGGCCCGCGCCTACATCGAGGAGAACTTGGGCGGACAGGCCCAGATCGCCATTCTGGCCTTCAAGTCGGCGCTGACGGAGCAGAGCGAAGCCCGGACCAACGGTTTCAAGAGCCGGATCGCCGATCTGCCCGGCGTCGAGGTCGTGGCCGAGCAGGATGCCTGGCTGCCGGAGATGGGCATCCGCAAGGCCGGCGACATCCTCACCGCCAATCCCGGGATCGACCTGATCTGGTGTGCCAACGAGGGGGGAACGGTGGGGGCCGTCATGGCCGTCAAGAGCGCCGGACGGGGAGGCGAGGTCGCCGTCTTCGGGACCGACGTGAGCGACCAGATGCTCGGTTTTCTCCTTGCGGAGGACCAGATCCTGCAAGCCGTCACCGGCCAGAAGCCCTTCGAAATCGGCTACCAGGCCGTCAAGGCGGCCGTCGCCGTGATCCAGGGCAGGGAAGTCGAGAACCATGTCTCCATGCCGGGAGTCCTGCTGGAGCGCCGGGACCTCGAGAACGTCCGCGCCTACCGGGCCCGGCTGCAGGAACTCATCGCCAACTAGCCGTGAATCCCGTCCCCACACCGATCCAGCTCGAAGCCCGCGGGATCCGGAAGGAATACCCGGGCACCGTCGCCCTCAAGAACGTCTCGGTGCGTTTCGACGGGGGCAAGGTGCACGCTCTCATCGGCCGAAACGGCGCCGGGAAGAGCACCCTGGTCCGAATTCTGGCCGGCTCCACTCAACCCACCGCCGGCCAGGTCCTGCTCGACGGTGAACCCGTGGAGTTGAGATCGCCCGGCGACGCCTTCCGGCGGGGGATCGCCACCGTCTACCAGGAGTTGAGCCTGGTGCCGGGATTGACCGTGGCCGAGAACATCCTCCTGGGACGGATGCCCCGAAGCCGGGGTCCTTTCATCGACTGGGCGGCGACCGCAGAACAGGCTCATGCCGTGCTGGCCACCATGGACGTGGAGATGGACGTGGACGTGCCTGTAGGCCGGTTGGGCTTCGCCCAGCAGCAGACGGTGGAGATCGCCAAGGCCATGTCCTTCCGGCCTTCGGTCCTGATGCTGGACGAACCGACCTCGGGGCTGGCCCGCCACGAGACGCAGAGCCTCTTCCGGCTGGTCCGCCAACTGGCGGAGCAGGGAGTGGCCATCCTTTACATCTCCCACCGGCTCCAGGAGCTGAGGGAGATCGCCGACCGGGTCACGGTCCTTCGGGACGGTGATCACGTGGCGACAGTTGAGATGGAGGAAACCACGGCCGGGGAGATCGTCCACTACATGTTCGGCGAGACGGTGCAGAAGGAGCGTCCCGCCGATCTCCTGGCCGGCCGGGAGCCGGTGCTGCTGGTCCGGGGACTGTCCCGGGGCGACGAGTTCCAGGACGTGAATCTGGCTCTTCACCGGGGTGAGATCCTGGGAATCGCCGGAATGCTGGGATCGGGACGCACTGAGTTGCTGAAGGCCATCTTCGGAGCCCTGCCCTTCGATCATGGTGAAATTCTCGTCTCCGAGAAGACATACGAAAAAGTTTCTCCTTCCGAAATGAAGAATCTTGGTCTCGGGTTCGCGCCTGAGGACCGGAAACAGGAAGGGCTGGTCCAGGCCCAGAGCATCCGGTCCAACCTCTGTCTGGCCAGTCTGGACCGGATTTCGAGTCGGGGATTCCTGAACCGGCGGCGGGAGCGGAGACTGATCCGGGAGCAGGTGGATCGCCTGCACATCAAGGCTCCCGACGTGGAAGAGGCCGTCTCCTCGCTGAGCGGAGGCAACCAGCAGAAGGTTGTGGTGGGAAAGTGGCTCGGCACCTCCTTGCAGGTGCTGCTCCTGGACGAGCCCACGCGCGGGATCGATCTCCAGGCCAAACAGCAGATCTTCCAGTTGATGTGGGACCTGAGCCGCCAGGGGATCGCCATCCTGTTCGTCTCCAGCGAGCTTGAGGAACTGGTGGAGGTGTGCCACCGTATCCTGGTCATGAAGCACGGCCGGATCGAGCAGGAGGTCCGGCCCGAAAACACGACCGCCGACCAACTCTTCGTCCAGTGCATGTAATCCGGCTGACCCCTTCCCAAGTGATGTCCTGGGCCCGAAGCTCCATCCTGGAGCTGGTGCTGGTGATCCTCTGCCTGGTGCTGGCGTTTCAGGCGGAGGGCTTCTTCACTGTCGTCAACCTGCTCAACGTCCTGAGGAACGTCTCCATGCAGGGGATCATCGCCTTCGGCATGACCATGGTCATCATCTCGGGCGAGATCGACCTGAGCGTGGGATCTGCCGTGGCCTTCGCCGGCTGCGTCACTGCCTGGCTGACGCAGTGGCTGGCCGCCCTGGGAGTATCCATGCTGGTGGCTCTCCCGCTGGCCATGGTATCGACGCTCCTGGTCGGCATGAGCATCGGAGCCTTGACGGGACTGATCCGGGTCCGATTCGCCGTCCCCAGCTTCATCATCACCCTGGCCTGGATGACCGTGCTGACGGGAGTCGCCCAGCTCATCACCGGCGGCTTTCCGCTGACCCCCTTTCCCGAGTGGTACAACTTCTTCGGGGGCGGCTACCTCTTCGGCGTTCCCTTTCCGGCGCTGGTCTTCCTGCTGGTCTTCCTCACCACCCATGTCCTCATGGGCTACACCTCGTTCGGGCGTTCCGTCTATGCCGTGGGAGGGAACCCGGAGGCGGCTCGCCTCAGCGGGATCCGGGTCGGTCGGGTCAAGGTGGTGGTGATGGCCAGCGTGGCCTTTCTGGCCGCCCTGGCAGGGATCATGCAGTCGGCCCAGATCATGGCCGGATCGGCGACGACGGCGCGGGGTTGGGAACTGGACGTCATCGCCTCGGTCATCATCGGCGGCACCAGCCTCATGGGCGGGGAGGGGAGGATCCGGGGCACGCTGATGGGCGTCATCTTCCTGGGCATCCTGGTCAACGGCATGACGTTGATGAACATCAACGAGTACTGGCAGTACGTGGTCCGGGGCACCCTCATCCTGGCGGCGGTTCTCGTCAACCGGATCAACGAGCGGTCTCGGGATTAGCTGGCGAGAGTCAATCGGCCGTCCCGGACGATACATCGCGACCCCACAAACACCGTCGCACCGGGACATGTGAGATCCATATTCAGGGTGGATTCATTCAGTCCGCCCAAGTACCTGTTTTCTCCCAAGGCAAAGAACAGCATTCCTGACTTGCACTCATCGACGCCTATGTTTCCCGTCGGGGAGTGGATACCCGGATTGACTCCAATCCCCACGTGGCTGATTCGATCACGGTGGCCGGAATGCGTAGCGATAAAGTTCGTAAAGGACTTCGGACTGTTGGCGGCCGAAATGCCGGAAATACGGCCGTCGACGAAGGTAAGAGTCAGATCATGGACGTTTCTCCACCGCTCAATACAGATGGAGCCCTGAACGGTGGTTTCCGGTACGGTAAACGATATCGCACCGAACGGCAGGTTCAGAACGAAACTGTCGCTGAGGCGGCCATCGTTCTCGAATACGGGTCTGCCGCCAAGCTGACACTCCAGGCGGCCGCCATTGGGAGTCCTGATGTCCAGAACGCTTCCATTTTCAATGATCTGCTTGACGGACCGTACACGCCGGTCCAATTCGATCATGTCCACGTCAATCGAGTTCTCCATTGCGCGATGGATGTCCCCTCTCGGGACCAGGAGCTCATCCTGTGGCACCGCGCCCGGATGCGCGATCATGCAGTTGGGAACGCGTCCGGATTCCTGTTGGCGCAACAGCACTCCTACAGCCCGGTTCCATGCCTCGAGTCGTTGGGAAGGACACGATTCCGTCAATGGACGCCAATCACGCTCGATGACGATGGCGGCATCGGCCCTGGTGGCAAGGTCCAATAGAAACGGTGACGGAGATCGAAGCCAATCGATCGGCAACGTCCGAATGCGTTCCGCCTCGTGAGCGATCGAGGTGACGTTGAGGCAGGGGACCGCCTTGGCTCTTTCTACGGCCAGCGATACGGCTTCGATGCAATTCCACATGGCTGCGTCGCCGCGAATTTCAACGAACTGACCTGCCTGTATCTCCAGGCCGGCGACGGCCATGTCCGCCAATTTCCTGTAGAGAGACAGGGTCATTAGACCCCCTTGTCTCCAGGCCGAACGATGAAGTCCCGCCGGTCCCGGTAGAGTCGAGCCCGGTTCAGGACGAACTCGTGTTTGGTCGCATCCAGGTCGATCTTCATGCAGGGGGTGTAGGTCCAATACTTGTACTCCCCGATGAAGAGGTAGGTGAACGACTTGCTGAAGAATCTGCCGTCGATCCCCTCGCCGTCCCGGATGCGTTCGCAGAAGGCCTCAAGCAGCGCCTGCTGCTTGTCCTTCCGGATGAGAACGTACTCGTGCGGCCAGGTATTGCGGTAGGTCTTGGCCTCGCGCCAAGGCGCCGCTGCGATCAGCTCCGGCAATCTCAACATGAATACCCTTTGCTCGAATGGTCCAAGTGACGTTCGACCTCGCGGGTTCAGATTGAACCGCGCCTATTCCTGAACGCTGTTCGGCGGTGGCGGCAATTGGAATTTTGGACTGCGAGTCCCGGATATCTGGACATCGATCCCGGCGACAACCATCGGGATCTGCGTGCTATACAGCAGTGGACCCTTTAATTGGCTTGCGACGTGGGAAGGTCACCAGATTCTTGCCATGCTGATTCTGTCGTTTGACGATGTCGTCGAATATGGCATTCATGTCATGTCTCAATTGCGCCGCGTACTGCTGACGTAGCTGCCGCGTCTCCTCGACGATCGGATCGCGTTTCATTTGACTACAAAGTGCGATGGCTCCAATCAAAGGAGTCCCCCAAAATGCGTCGTGATTCGCTCACGCCGCCGGTCGGACTGCCTTGACCAGTTCGCGAATGTGTTCGGGAGTAGTCCCGCAGCAGCCGCCGATGATCTTGATTCCCATATCGGCCATGCGGCGAAAGCGTTTCGCCATCCAGCGCGGCTCTTCGTCGTAGACGATCTTCATGTCCACCAGTTTGGGGATGCCGGCGTTGGAGTGAACCACCAGCGGCTGGTCGGTCAGATCCCGCATGATGTCGGAGATCTCCACCATTCTCTCGATGCCGTTCCCGCAGTTGGTTCCCACCACGTCGGCGCCGGCGGCGTGCAACTTGAGGACTCCCTGCTCGGGAGAAATTCCCATCATGGTGAAATAGCCGCGCGGACCCTTGTCGAAGGTCATGGAGACCAGGACCGGAAGCCCGGTGGCCTCCTTGGCCGCCTGAACGGCCAGCGTCGCCTCTTCCACCGCGGTCATGGTTTCGGCCAGGATCGCATCGGCGCCTCCTTCGGCCAAGGCGGCCGCCTGCTCGGCAAAGGCTTCGAACATCTCCCGTTCGGTGACCTCGCCCAGCGGCTCGACGAATTCTCCGGTGGGTCCCATGGAACCCACGACGTAGCAGTCGCCGCCGGCGCCCTCGCGAGCGAGTTGGGCCGCCAGTTTGTTGAAACGGTGAAGCTGGTCGCCGTAGCCGTATTTCTTGAGCATGAAGCGGTTGCCGCCGAAGGAATTGGTGAGCACCATCTCCGATCCCGCTTCGGAGTAGGCGGCGGACATTCCCCGAACGATGCCGGGATGGTCCGAGTTGAAGGCCTCGGGACAGCCGCCTGGCTCCAGACCGTGCATCTGGAGGTAGGTTCCGGTGGCCCCATCCGAGATGATGGGCTCCTCTTGGGCCAATCGGCTCAACAACGGCGGTCGGGGCATAATCGAATCAGGATACCCGGATTTTTTCATTGGCGTACAGAAAAGGAGAGGAGCGGCGGTTTCCAACCGCCGAACACCTGACGAAACGAAGAGGAACAGGGGACGAGAATGTCCCCCCTCCAGCCGCCTCCAAGATGACACGGTGCCCCCACTTGACACCCCTCGGAGGCGGGGATAGCGTGACCCCACTGGGGGTGAAGCCATGGAAATATGTGAGAACTTGCGTGAGTCGGTCCGGAAATCGTTGCCGGAGCTGTCGGAAATCATCGACGAAAGCCTCCGGAATCTGGTCGTGGACGCCTGGGCCTATTGCCTGGGCCAGAGCTCCTTCCGATCGATCGACGAGATACGCCCCTCGGGCAACCCCGACACCCCTACTCTCAAGGGGGGCACCCAGACCGACCACATCCGCGGGGTGACCCGCCTGGCGCTGGCCCTGGGCGATACCCTCAAGGAACAGTTTCCCCAACTCCCCATCGACCGGGACCTGCTGGCCGCTTGCGCGCTCTGCCATGACGTGGGCAAGCCCTACGAGTTCGATCCCGAGCGCCAGGCGCGCTGGAGGAGCCGGCCCGCCGCCTCGGGCTGGCCCCCCATCCGCCATCCCCAGTACGGAACTCACGTCTGCCTGACGGTGGGGTTGCCCGAGGAGGTCTGCCACGCCGCCGGCTGCCACTCGGGCGAGGGCGAGCTGGTCCGCCGGTCGCTTCACGTGACCATCGTCCACCACGCCGACTATGCCTTCTGGCGGCCTCTGGAGGCGGCCGGCCTGCTGGATTCGGATTGAGGCTGACCATCCCGGGCAGCGCCTGGAAATCGCCCCGGGAGGATCCATTGGATTTCGGAGGGAACGAGTGATGCGGATCCGCGTTTGGCTTCTCTTCTTGCTGTTGGCGCCGGCCGCAGGCTGCGCCCTGGACTCGGCCCCCGTTTCGAACCGTCCGGCGAGCCAGCCTCCGGTCCCCGAAGCCACCTACCGCCTGACCTTCGGATTGAAGGACGCCTCCCCGACCGCGTGGGACGGTCGCCTGGTCCCCTCCCCGGGGCAACGGATTCAGGCGCTGCCCGATCTGCTCCGGGAGCACAACATCGCGACCGGCGAGGACCCGCTCTTCCCCAACGACTACGTCCGGACCGGGTCCAGTTGGGTCGCGAGCTCGCGGAAAGCGTGGATGCGGGATCCGAAGGCCTTTCAACTGGAGTATCCCAGCGTCCTGGTCCAGGTCTGGGAGAACCCCAACCAGGGACCGATCCGGATCGAGACCGTCCGAGGCGCCTTCTCCTTCGTCCCCCGGGAACTCCCCCCATTCTCGGCTGCCGAGTTCCTGGACGGGGGTGTGCTGGTCGAGGCCGTGCCGTCACCCCTGGCCGTCGATTTCCGATACGCGGGACAACAGGACCACCCGGCAATCTGGGCCTCCGGCTCGGGAGAACTCTGGCTGGTGTGGCAGGAGTACGAGAACGACTCCGATGCGGTCTGCGTCCGGAACCTTTCGGGGGATTCCTGGGGGCCGACGCAGGTGCTGGCGGCGGAGTCGGACGTGTTCCAAACGGCGGTGGGGGAGGACGACTCCGGGCGAATCTGGGTGGTCTGGTCCATGCAGGTGGACGGCAATTGGGATCTCTACGGCCGATCCCATGAGAGAGGCCGCTGGTCCGGACTGGAACGGCTCACCGAAGGAGCGGGTCCCGACACCCACCACTCCCTGGTCCGGGGCGTGGCGGGACGCCTCTGGCTGATCTGGCGGTCCGTTCCGGGAGACCGGGCGCAGATCATGGCCCGAAGCCTGGAGAAGGGCCGCTGGTCGCCGCCCCGGCAGGTCAGCACGGGGGATTCGGCCGCGGGCAACAACTGGTGGCCCGTCGCCTCGGCGGGACCCGGCGGCTCGCTGGCGGTGGTCTGGGACGGCTACGCCTCCGGCAGTTACGACGTCTATCTGCGGGTCTGGTCATCGGGCCGGTGGCTGCCGGTCCGGACGGTGGCGGGAACCGCGCGGTTCGAGGCCAACCCTTCCGTCGCCGTGGGTCCCGAAGGCCGGATCTGGGTGGCTTGGCAGGAGTCGGGCGTCGAGTGGGGTAAGGACACGGGCCGTCTGTCCCGGGTGCAGGGGACACAGCTTCGCGAGTCGAGGGAGATCCGGATCGTCTGCCTGGACGGTGAGAAGCAGTTGGCTACGGAGGGGTCGCTCTCCACGATTTTCATCGGAGACCTCTGGGAGATGCCCCACCTGGAGACGGGGCCCTCCGGGGAACCCTGGTTGCTGGTCCGGAAACTGTATCTGCGCCAGCCCGACATCCGGGAAGTGAGAGGGAAGCTGGGACCCGTCTACTATCCCCGCTGGGACATTCATCTGACCCAATACCGGGGCGGCCAATGGAGTGCACCCATACGTCTGGCCCGCACCAGCGGCCGCAACGCCATGATCCCCTCCGGTTCCAGGGCTCCGGACGGCGCGTTCTGGCTCACTTGGGCCACGGACCACCGGAACGCCAAGAGCTACATGCAGCAACACAACCAGGTCTTCCTGGCCAGGCTGCAGCCGCCGGAGTTGGAACAGGACGTTTCCCTGGTTCCTGCTCCGTCGCCGGCGGAGGATCCTCCGGTCCCGCCCATCCATCCCGACGAAGAGGAAGAGTTGGACCGAATCCGCGCTTTCCGGGTGGAGCATCGCGGCAAGACCTACTCCATCTACCGGGGAGATCTCCACCGCCACACCGAGATCTCGATTGATGGAGCGGCGGACGGCACCCTCCTGGATGCCTACCGGTATGCCGTGGATGCCGGTGGGTTGGATTTTCTGGGAGTGAGCGATCACACTCACCATGTTCACGAGCCCTACACCTGGTGGCGGAGCCAGAAGACCGCCGACCTCTTCCAACTGGAGAATTTTGTCGCGTTTTACGGCTACGAGCGGTCGCTCAGTTTCCCCAGCGGTCACCGGAACATCTTTTTCACCGAACGGGGAAAGCCCATCCATCCCATCCTGGCGCCTGAGGAGCGGGGACAGGAGGGCGCCGAGCGCCTCTTCTGGTACCTTCGCCGCCATGGAGGCACCTCCATCCCCCACACCACCGGCAGGTCCAACGACTGGCGTGACAACGACCCCGAGGTGGAGACCCTCGTAGAGATCTACCAGGGGCTCCGGGACAC
This sequence comes from Candidatus Aminicenantota bacterium, assembly GCA_026706325.1. Taxonomy (GTDB): domain Bacteria; phylum Acidobacteriota; class UBA6911; order RPQK01; family JAJDTT01; genus JAJDTT01. Next base: position 6,060 of record JAPOYZ010000276.1, on the reverse strand, counting down.
CTACGAGCACGCCGGAGCGCCTCAGCCCGGAACCTTGAAACCCCGGGACGCCAGCGAACGTCCCGGCTACGTTTGGAACGCTCTGGCCAAGGGGTACCGGCTGGGATTCATCGCCTCCTCGGACCACCACTCCACCCACATGAGCTACGCTTGCCTGCTGGCCGAGGAACTGACCCTGGAGAGCCTGATGGAGGCGGTCCGGAGCCGGCGCGCCTACGCCGCCACCGACAACATCATCCTGGACGTCCGTTTCGTCCACGCCGACGGCGAGCATCTCATGGGCGAGGAGTTCGACGTATCGGGACCGCTGCGCCTGAAGGCCAGAGTGGTGGGGACCGATTCGCTCCACCGCGTGGACGTCATCCGGAATGAGGCCGTCGTCTACCAGGTGTCTCCCGAGAAGGAGCAGGAGATCTCCTTCGAGTACGTGGACGCCGACACGGGCGAAGGCGAGCACTACTACTACGTGCGGGTCCTGCAGCAGGACGGCATGGTGGCTTGGGGCTCTCCCGTCTGGGTGACCTACCAACCGTCCCAGCAATGACCGGTCTGCCTCAGCGTTTCCTTCCCCCGGTCCTCATCGGACTGCTGGTCTGGTTCGTGCCGCCACCGGACGAGGTTCAGCTCCAGGCCTGGCGCCTGCTGGCCATCTTCCTGGCCACTATCGCGGGGATCCTGGCCAAGACCCTCCCCTTGGGCGCCATGGCGCTACTGGGGGTCATCGCCTCCATGCTCACCGGGGTCCTGAAGCCGGACGAAGCGTTGGCCGGGTTCGGCTACCCCGTGGTCTGGCTCATCGTGTCCGCCTTCTTCATCTCCCGGGGGTTCCTGGCCACCGGCCTGGGCCTGCGAATCGCGTACCTGTTCATGGCGGCGGTGGGGAAGAAGAGTCTGGGACTGGCCTACAGCATGATCGGAGTCGACCTGGTCCTGGCTCCGGCCATCCCCAGCAACACGGCCCGTTGCGGCGGTGTCATCTGCCCCATCCTGCAATCCGTGGCCGTCTCCTTCGGGAGCCGTCCCGACGGCGCCAGCGCCCGCCGGCTGGGCGCGTTTCTGATCAAGGCGTCCTATCAGGGCGGCGTCGTGGTGAGCGGCATGTTCCTGACCTCCATGGCGGGCAATCCCATGGCGGCCGGGCTGGCTGCGGGGATGGGAATCGAGATCGACTGGACCACGTGGTTTCTGGCCGCCCTGGTTCCCGGACTGCTGTGTCTCATGACAGGCCCCTGGATCCTCTACCGGATCTATCCTCCCGAGATTACCGAGACGGCCGGAGCCGCCCGCATGGCCAGGCGGAAGCTGGAGGAGATGGGGCCGCTCAAGCCGTCCGAGCGGATCATGCTGGGCACCTTTGTCCTCCTCCTGATCCTGTGGGTTTTCGGCGGCAGCTTGGGGATCAGCAGCGCAGTCGCGGCGCTGACCGGACTGGCCATCCTGCTCCTGACCGGGACGCTGCGATGGAAGGACATCCTGGGGGAAAGAGGAGCCTGGGACGCGCTCATCTGGTTCGGAGTCCTCATCAACCTGGCCAGTCACCTCAACTCCATGGGGCTGATCCCCTGGTTCGGGGATCAACTGGCCGCCGTACTGGGAGAAGGGCACTGGATGAAGTCCTTCGTCCTCCTGAGCCTTCTCTATTTCTACAGCCACTACCTGTTTGCGGGAAACACGACGCACATCAGCTCCATGTACGCTCCCTTCCTGGCGGTGGCCATTGCGGTGGGTACCCCGCCCCTGCTGGCGGCTCTGGTATTGGGCTATTTCAGCAACCTGTTCAGCGGGATGACGCACTACGGCACCGGCCCCGCTCCGGTCTTCTTCGGGACAGGCTACGTGGAGATGGGCGACTGGTGGAAGCTGGGCGGCCTCCTCAGCGTGGTGAACATCCTGATCTACTTCGTCGCCGGCGGGCTGTGGTGGAAGGTGCTGGGGATCTGGTGAAGAAGCTAATAAACGACGATTTCTGAAGGCCTCGGTTCTGGATTCGTCCTGTCCACTGGAACTTTCCTGAGACAATCGAGCTTTTCCCTTACCCAGGGACCGACACTCATGGGAGCCTCTGATGGATTGCTAATCGGTGGGGCACCTGCTGGCGGGATCGGACTGCGGTTTCGCTTCCTGAAGATCGTGGGCGGATATTCCATCCACTGCCGGCCGTCCAGTAAATTGCCACCTTGCTTGGGTGTACGACCGCCCCACTGCTTGAAGAAAAAGGGAACTGTCTGGTCTTGGCAGCAATCACGTATTTCCCGCAGCCAACCGATATCGGGAGGACGGGCTCCCGGGCCGCTCTCGCCACCGGCGATCACCCAGTGGATGTCATTGAGATCGACGGCTCCGAGTGGACCCAGCAGGGGTTCGAAGGACACGAAGCGGACAAATGCGTTAGTTTGCTTGAGGTGGCGGAGTCGGCTCATGACCGCAGCATTCTCGATTGAGACTCCAAGCCAGATGTGAGAAGGCGCCCTATTTTCGGAATAGCGTCGATTGACAAAATCTCTCATCAGGGAGCTTCGCTTCGTGAGCACTTGGTATACGTGATGGTCGGCTGTTTCCATGGTGTCGAACACACGGCCCACGAAGTCGTCCGGAACATATTTGTGAAACAGATCGCTCATCGAATTGACGAAGATGAGTCGAGGCTTGCGCCATCGCTTGGGGTGGTCGATGCGCTCGGGGCGAAGGGTAAGGTCGAAGCCGGTCTCAAAAGGATGGCCAGCGACGCCGCGGAATCGCTCGGAGAATCGTTCAGCGTAGCAGTGATCGCAGCCGGAACTGACTTTTGTGCATCCGGTCACTGGATTCCACGTGCTGTTGGTCCACTCGATGGCGCTGTTTTGGGCCATTGGAATCTTCCCGGTTCACCAAGCCGCCTTGGAAACATGCGTCGCGCCGGAATGGGCAGCGACCACCATTAAAGACTAACGATCAAAGATACTCGAACCGTGTGACGGTGGAGACGGGCGACTGGTGGAAGTTGGGCGCCCTCCTCAGCGTGGTGAACATCCTGATCTACTTCGTCGCCGGCGGGCTGTGGTGGAAGGTGCTGGGGATCTGGTAGACGGGATCGGTGACGCGATTCCTCCCCCAAGGGTCCAATCATGAACGACATGCGAGAGTTGTTGCAGGAGACGGTCGAGCGCGCCGCGAAGTTCCTCGAATCACTCCCCGAACGCCGGGTCTCGGCGGCGCTAAACGCGGAAGAGCTCGTGGCGGATCTCGGAGGCGAGTTGCCCCAAAAGGGACTTCCGGCATCGGAAATCGTGGAGCGGCTCGACATGATCGGCGTACAGGGTGTGGTGGCGAGCGCCGGACCTCGCTACTTCGGCTTCGTCACAGGTGGCGCGCTGCCCGCGTCGCTGGCCGCGAATTGGCTCGCGGCGGCGTGGGATCAGAACGCCTTCAGCGAGGTCGGCTCGCCGGCCGGTGCCGCCATCGAGCAGGTCGCGATGCGCTGGGTGCTCGAAGCGCTGGAATTGCCGGCGGACGCAGGGGCCGCGTTCGTCACCGGAGCGACGATGGCCAACTTCACCGCACTCGCTGCGGCCCGGCGAGCGGTCCTGCTTGCGCACGGTCACGATGTCGACCGGCATGGACTCCACGGGGCGCCGGAGATCACGGTGGTCGTGGGCGAGCAGGCCCATGCCACTCTGTTCAAGGCGCTCGGCATGCTGGGTCTCGGACGCGACCGGGTGTGCCGCGTGCCCGTCGACGCACAGGGCCGGATGAAAGTTGACTCGGTTCCCCATCTCGACGGGCCGGCGATCGTCTGCACTCAGGCCGGGAACGTGAACAGCGGCGCGTTCGACCCGGTGGGCGCGGTGTGCGGCGCGGTTCAGGGAAGGGACGTCTGGGTCCATGTGGACGGCGCCTTCGGCTTGTGGGCGCGAGCATCAAGACAGTTCGGTTCCTTGTCCGCCGGCATCGAACGTGCCGATTCGTGGGCGACCGACGCCCACAAGTGGCTGAACGTGCCCTACGACAGTGGTCTTGCCATCGTCCGTGATGCGGGTGCCCTGCGCGGGACGATGTCCGTGGATGCCGAATATCTCCCCGGCCGGATCAGCCGCGATCCGTTCGAGTTCACGCCGGAAACGAGCCGACGGATGCGCGGGGTCGAGATCTGGGCCGCATTGTTCACGCTCGGCCGGGACGGAATCGAGGAATTGGTGGATCGCAACTGCCTCCAGGCGCGGCGGTTCGCGGCCGGACTCTTCGACGCGGGTTGGGAGATTCTCAATGATGTGGTGCTCAATCAGGTACTCGTCGCATTCGTCGACGATCGCATCACGACTGACGTCATCAGGGGCGTGCAGCGTGAGGGAACCTGCTGGTGCGGGAAAACGAACTGGAACGGCCGGGCCGCGATGCGCATCAGCGTCTCGTCGTGGGCGACGACCGACAAAGACGTGGAGCGAAGTCTGGCTGCGATCCTGCGTGTCGCCGATGACATTGCGCGGCCGGGTGTCTGACTCTGTGAATCGAGTGACATTCCGGTTTCAACGGGTTTGGTGGGCCCTGTTTCCGTTCTCCGGCACGTCAATGACAAGCAGCGTCAGGTCGTCGTCCAGAGCGAGCCGCGGTTTGCGAGTCCATCCGATCAGTTCCCGAAGGGTGTAGTCGGCGAATTCATCCGTCGTGGTGTCGGAACGCTCCACGAGCATCTTGAGCAGACGTTCTGTTGTGAATTCCTCGCCGTCGGGCGCGGCGGCCTCCGTCACGCCGTCGCTGTAGATGACGATGCGGTCGCCGGGAGCCAGAGGGATCGTCGCGGTCTCATAACTCTGGACGGGCAGGACTCCCAGCGCAATACCGTTGATGTCGACCTCGTTGCCGGCCTTCCGCGTGGGCGAATAGATCAGAGGTGGTGGGTGGCCGGCGCTCGCGACACGCAGTTCGCGTGACTCCAGGTCGATATAGGCGTAGGTGACGGTTACGAAGTGGAGGTCCGTCTGATCGTAGAGGGCATCGTTCATCCCGGCCAGGACTCGGGAGGGTTCCGCCACGGCATGAGACTGTGACGCCGACGCAGTCTTTACCATGGTGGCGATCAGGGCGGCCGGAATGCCGTGTCCGGTGACGTCGGCCACCATGACGCCGAACCGCTGGTCGTCGATGGGGATGAAGTCGTAGAAGTCGCCGCCCACGGCGTCCATGGGGATGTAACGCACGCTCAGCTTCTCGGGTTCGATACTCGGCCCCTGCCGGGGAAGGAGGGAGTGTTGAATCTGCCGTGCGGTATTGAGTTCCGACTCGATTGTGGCGAGCCGCTTTTCGTTGTTGAGGGAGCGGTGCAGCAACGCGTAGCAGATGGCGGCGGCGAGCACGAAATTTCCGATGGGACCGAACAATATGGTCCAAGGGAGCAGTTCGAGCCGCGCGAACACGTCGTGGAGGATGATGACGGAGGCGATGACCATGGCAATGTAGGCGGGGGCGGTTTCCCGTTCGTATCGGATGTGGCCGGTGAAGTAGTTGGCGATGGTGGTCAGGATGTAGATGAGGAGCAGATTGACGTGGTACGGGAGCATCGAGCCCGGCGCACCGTTGTACAGGTCGACCGTCATCGCAACGATCACGAAAATGACGTGGAACTGCCAGATCCGGCGAAAGCAATTGAATGCGCCTTTGGTCCTCCAGAACACTTCCACGAAGAACCATGCGGCGATTCCCTGGCTGTAGTAGGCCCCGAAGGTGATGTAGTCCCAAACGACAGGGGGGATTGGGGTTGCATTCCGGATGGCCTCGACCGGGCCCAGAATCCGGATTCCGTATAGCAGCCAGCAGACGGCGAACGCGGGTAGCTCGATGCCGCTCCGTGAACGTACGGACCCCCAGAGAAGGAACACGGCGAGGCCGTTGAATACCAGAATGGATCCGACCGCGATGTCGAGAACTTGCGGGTCTGTCGTCATGGGGAGGATTTGGGTCGTTTGGGCCTCGCTTTTGGCCCGTGCATCGTAACTATATCTGGCGCTTGGGATGTCGCAAAACCAGGAGGGGGTAGTCTTGGCGACCGATCGGGTCAGGTGCAGGGGATTGCGCCCCTGCACCCTC
>JAPOYZ010000095.1 GCA_026706325.1 Candidatus Aminicenantota bacterium | reverse complement strand
TCACGCCCATCGCCATCGAGCGGGGCCTGCGCTTCGCCATCCGCGAAGGCGGCCATACGGTGGGCGCCGGCACCATCACCCGGATCCTGGAGTAGGGCGATGCGCGACATCATCACGCTCCGATGCATCGAGTGCAATCGGAAAAACTATAATACGACCAAGAACAAGAAGACTCAGCGAGGTCGGCTCGAGCTGAGAAAGTACTGCAGTTGGTGTCGTCGCCACGTGGCTCACCGCGAGGCGCGATAAATGATTTTCAACAGGCCAGTAGCTCGAAGTTGGTAGAGCGCCGGTCTCCAAAACCGGATGTTGGGGGTTCGAGTCCCTCCTGGCCTGCCAATTTTGGGACCCTGAGCGGCTTGGGTCCGGAACCGTCATGTTGGAAAAAATTGCGAGCGCTCCCACGAGGCTGAAGAGCTTCTATTTCGACGTGAAGAGGGAGTTGCGGAAGGTCACTTGGCCCGGCCGCAACGAGGTCTATGGGACCACTGCGGTGGTGCTCATCAGCGTCTTCTTCTTCGGGTTCTATCTCTTCCTCGTGGACATGGTTCTGAGCAACCTGGTGGACAGGGTGTTCGAGTTTTTCCGGTAACGAACGTGTTTTCCCCGGAGCCGGGTCCGGGGCGCTGCGGAGCCGGACGGCCGGCTCCGCGACAAGAAGGAAGGAGGGTTCGCCGTTGGAGGATTCCATGGGTGGCACGGGCGAATCCGGACTCCCCAAGAAGTGGTACATCATCCACACCTATTCCGGCTTCGAGCGGAAGGTGGCCGAGGGTCTCATGAACCGGGTGCAGGCCTACGGTCTGCACGGCAAGATCGGCCAGATCCTGATTCCCACCGAGGACGTGGTGGAGATGCGCGGCGGCAAGAAGGTCGTCACCTCCAAGCTCTTTTTTCCCGGATACATCCTGGTGGAGATGGAACTGACGGACGAGACTTGGCACCTGGTTCGCAACACCCCCAAGGTGAGCGGCTTCGTCAGCCAGGGCAACAAGCCCACGCCCCTGACCGAGGAAGAGGTCAACCAGGTGGTTCAGAGGGTGTCGACGGCCGCCGAGAAGCCCAAGCCCAAGTTCATGTTCGACAAGAACGACATGGTCAAGATCATCGACGGTCCGTTCTCCAACTTCACCGGAGAAGTCGAGGACGTGAACGTGGAACGCAGCACCCTGAAGGTCATGGTGACCATCTTCGGAAGGCCGACACCAGTGGAATTGGAGTTCATACAAGTAGAAAAGCTCTAAGGAGCGGCGACAAGGAGCGGCGACTTTCCTGTCGCCCGGAGGGGCGACTTTCCTGTCGCCCACCGGGACCGGCGACATTCTTGTCGCCCGGAGCGAAGCGACCCGGCAACCGCCGCAGCGCATAGGAGAAAAAATGGCCAGACGCAGAGGCAAGCGCGTAATCGGAATGGTCAAGCTCCAGATCCCCGCCGGCAAGGCGACCCCGGCTCCCCCGGTGGGGCCGGCCCTGGGCCAGCAGGGCGTCAACATCATGGATTTCTGCAAGGCCTTCAACGCCAAGACCAGCTCCGACGAAGGGTTGATCATTCCGGTGGTCATCACCGTCTACCACGACCGGAGCTACAGCTTCATCACCAAGACGCCGCCGGCCGCGGTCCTGCTGAAACGCGCCGCCGGAATCGCCAAGGGCTCGCCGGAGCCCAACAAGAGCAAGGTCGCCCGGGTGACCATGGGGCAGGTGGAGGAGATCGCCCAGATCAAGATGCCCGATCTGAACGCCGGCGACGTGGAGGCGGCCAAGCGGATCATCATGGGGACGGCCCGGAGCATGGGAGTCGAGGTCAGTCCGTAGTCGGGAGCATTCCGGATGGCTGGAAAGAAATACCTGGAAGCGAAGAAGAAAGTCGAACCCCGGGAATACTCGCTGGAGGACGCGATCCAGCTCCTGCAGCAGATCAAGTTCACCCGTTTCGACGAGACCTTGGAGATCGCACTCCGTCTCGGCGTCGATCCCCGGCACGCGGACCAGATGGTCCGGGGCACCGTGGTGCTGCCTCACGGCCTGGGCAAGGCGGCGACGGTCTGCGTCATCGCCTCGGGAGAAAGGGTGAAGGAAGCCGAGGCGGCGGGTGCCGACTTCGTGGGCGGCGACGAGATCGTGGAGCGGATCCAGAAGGGTTGGCTCGCCTTCGATGCCGTAGTGGCCACCCCCGACATGATGAAGCTGGTGGGGAGGCTGGGAAGGATCCTGGGTCCCCGCGGGATGATGCCCAATCCCAAGGCGGGCACCGTCACTTTCGACGTGGGCCATGCCGTCGAGGAGATCAAGGCCGGAAAGGTGGAGTTCCGGGTGGACCGGAACGGCGTCATCCATGCTCCCCTGGGGCAGATTTCGTTCTCCGCCGACCACTTGGTCACCAATGCCCGCAGCTTGATCACGGCGGTGGTCAGGGCCAGGCCGGCGGCGGCCAAGGGACGGTACCTCAGGACCATCTACCTTTCGTCCACCATGAGCCCCGGGGTGAAGGTGGACGCCAATCGTGTGGAGGCAGCGTAAGGGCGCGTCCCGGGCCCCGGGCGCCGGACGGAAATGATCCGGCGGCGGCTCGGACCGGACCCCGCGAAGCCCCGCCTGAAGAAAGAGGCAGGTCGCAGTGACACGGGACGAAAAAAGACAGATCATCCAGGCGCTCAGGCAGACCTTCCGGCAGAACCAGACCGTTCTGCTGTTGACGTTCTCCGAGGTCAACGTTCCGGATCTGACCGCATTGCGGAGGCAGATCAGGGAGGCGGGCAACGGTTACCGGGTGGTCAAGAACACTTTGGCCATCCGCGCCGCCGAGGAAACTCCCGTCGGCCAGTTGAACGACGACTTCGAAGGGCCGACCGCGGTGGCCTTCTCGGATTCCGATCCCACCGTCCTGGCCAAGATCCTCAAGGAATTCGCCGAAGCCCATCCGGGCATGAAATTCAAGTCGGGAGTGGTTGCGGGGCAGGCCGTGGGGGCCGAGCAGGTGTCGGAACTGGCCGACCTGCCCTCGCGGGAAGAGCTCTTGGCCAAGGTTGCCTTTATGTTCAATGCTCCGCTGACTCGTCTCGCCAGCACGCTGCAGTCCCCCCTCACCAAGATGGGATCGCTGCTGAAGCAAGTGGCCGAGCAGAAAGAGGAAGCGTAATCGGAAAGGACCGCCGGGTCCCTCATCGGAGGTAAAGAGAAATGTCCATTACCAATGAACAGATCCTGGAGTGGATTGGCAACGCGTCGATCCTCGAGATCAATCAGCTCGTCAAGGACATGGAGGAGAAATTCGGGATCAGCGCCGCCGTGGCGGCCCCCGTCGCCGCCGCCGGCGCAGGGGCCGCGGCCGAGGCCGTCGAGGAGCAGACTGAATTCGACGTGGTCCTCACCTCCTACGGAGCCAAGAAGATCAACGTCATCAAGGTGGTCCGCCAGGTCACCACTTTGGGACTGAAGGAAGCCAAGGACCTGGTGGAGAGTGCTCCCAAGGCGGTTCGCGAAGCGGTGGACAAGGAAGAAGCCGAGAAGATCAAGAAGCTCTTCGAGGACGCCGGGGCGACCGTCGAGCTCAAGTAGAAGCGGATCCCGTCGCTGGAACGGCGGTTGGAGCGGCGGTTGGAACGGCGGTTTCCTGACCGCCGCCGATTCCTGAGTTGCAGGGGGACGCGTGCAGGGCCGGGCGATCAGGAAATCGCCCTTCCTCGCGCCGGAGCGGCGGTTTCCCAACCGCCGGCTCCCGCTGGGCCGCTCGCGGGTGCCCGGGTTTCACGTCTCTCTCGCCGGCGGGGCGAGCAGGTTCCTAATGTCAGATTTTCTTCATGGCGCCGGCCGGGTTTCGGGAGAAGTTTCCCGATGACCGGACCTGGCCGGGCCAAGCTGGGAGTTATTGCGCATGTCTGAACTCGTCGAGAGTGTCAATGGAGAGCGCGTCGATTTTGCCAAGATCAGGACCGTCTTTCCGATTCCCAACCTGCTCGAGGTCCAGAAGCAGTCGTATCAGCGATTTCTCCAGATGGACCTGCTTCCCTCCGAGCGGGAGGACATAGGCCTGCAGGCGGTCTTCAACTCGGTATTTCCCATCGCCGACTTCAGAGGCATCTCATCGCTGGAGTTCGTGGACTACTCCATCGGAAACTGGGAGTGCAAGTGCGGGGGGATCAAGGGGATCGAGTATCTGCGGAGCTCCTGCACCAGTTGCGGCGAGACCCTGGTGGTGAACCCCTACAGCGTCGAGGACATCACCTGCCGCAGTTGCGGCGCGCGGAATCCCAACGAGGTGGAGCGTTGCGAGGACTGCGGCGATCCGGTTCAGCTCAACATCAAGTACAACCTGGACGAGTGCAAGGAGCGGGGGATGACCTATGCGGTTCCGCTCCGCGTCACCATCCGGCTGGTGGTCTGGGACAAGAACCCCGACACCGACGACAGGACGATTCGGGACATCAAGGAGCAGGAGGTCTTTTTCGGGGACATCCCCCTGATGACCGAGAACGGGCTCTTCATCATCAACGGGACCGAGCGGGTCATCGTCAGCCAGTTGCACCGCTCTCCCGGGGTCTTCTTCGAATCCAACCGGGTCAAGAAACATTGCCTGGCCAAGATCATCCCCTACCGGGGATCCTGGGTGGAGTTCGAGTTCGACGAGAAGAAAAACCTGCTCCACATCCGGATCGACCGCAAACGGAAGTTTCCCGGCACCGTCTTTCTGCGCGCGCTGGGACTGGAGACCGACGAGGCGATCCTGCGCACCTTCTACACGGTCTCCACGATTCGGGTCGGATCGGACGGCAGGCTGTTCCGGAAGCTGGACGAATCGTTGATCGGGACCCGGTCCAGCCACGGCGTCCCGGACCCGTCCGATGAGAAGCGCAATCTGGTCCGGGCCGGACGGAAGTACAGCCAGACCAGCTATTCGCGAATGCTGAAGGCCGGCGTGGACGAGGTGGAGATCGGAATCGAAGACTTGCAGGGAGCCATGTCGGCCGCGGAGGTCGTCGATTTCAAGACCGGCGAGATCCTGCTGGAGGCCAACAACTTCGTCGCCGAGAGCACAGTGAACCGGGCCATCGAGGCGGGCATCGAGGAACTGTCGGTCTTCTTCCCGGAGTCGGACGACGTGGGGACGATTCTGACCGATACCATCACCAAGGACGCGGTCAAGTCCCAGGAGGAGGCCCTCATCGAAATCTACCGGAAGCAGCGGCCCGGCGATCCTCCCACGCTGGATACGGCGACGGCCCTCTTCAAGGGGATGTTCCAGGATCCCAGGCGGTACGACTTCTCGCGCGTGGGCCGGCTGAAGCTGAACATCAAGCTGGGTCAGGACATTTCCCTCGAGGAGCGGACCCTTTCCACCAACGACTTCTGCCAGATCGTCGACTACCTCATGAGGCTGGGGAACAACCTGGGGGCCGCCGACGACATCGACCACCTGGGGAACCGGCGGGTCAGAGCCGTCGGCGAGCTTTTGGAGAACCAGTTCCGCATCGGCCTGGTGCGAATGGAGCGGGCCATCAAGGAGAAGATGTCCGTGCACCAGGAGATGACCACGGCCATGCCCCATGATCTGATCAACGCGAAGCCGGTGACGGCCTCCATCCGGGAGTTCTTCGGCAGCAGCCAACTCTCCCAGTTCATGGATCAGACCAATCCGCTTTCGGAGATCACCCACAAGCGGCGGCTCTCCGCCCTCGGCCCCGGCGGCCTCAGCCGCGAACGGGCGGGGTTCGAGGTGCGCGACGTCCATCCCTCCCACTACGGGCGCATCTGTCCGGTGGAGACGCCGGAGGGGCCCAACATCGGGCTGATCTCCTCCTTGAGCTGCTACGCCCGGATCGACCAGTTCGGCTTCATCGAGTCCCCCTACCGGAAGGTGGTGGACGGCCGGATCCTGGACTACGTGCGGATCACCGACGCGGGAGACTCCGAATTCAAGATCGCCGAAGCCTACCCGTACGACGACGTCGTGCAGACCAACAAGGTGTTGAGCGGCCGCAAGAAAAGGCTCGTCCGGTACGAACCGCACGCCTTCTACCTCACCGCCTGGCAGGGCGACAAGCATGTCACGGCCCAGGCCAACGTGGAGGTGGACGATCGGGGCCGGCTGATGCGCGACCGGGTGAGCGCCCGCCACGAGGGGAACTTCGTTTTCGTTCCCAAGGAAGAGGTCCAGTACGTGGACGTCAGTCCCAAGCAGTTGGTCAGCGTGGCGGCCAGCCTGGTCCCCTTTCTGGAGCACGACGATGCCAACCGGGCCCTGATGGGCGCCAACATGCAACGGCAGGCGGTCCCCCTGATTCGGGCCGAAGCGCCGCTGGTGGGCACCGGCATGGAGCGCATCGCCGCCCGCGATTCGGGGGCCGTCATCCTCTGCAGGCGCGACGGAATCGTGGACAGCGTCGATGCCCAGCGGATCATCGTTCGGGTCACCAGCCAGGACGGAGACGAGAGCCGGGGAGCCGGCGTCGACATCTACAAGCTGATCAAGTTCGCCCGGTCCAACCAGAACACGTGCATCAACCAGAAGCCGCTGGTTCGTATCGGGCAGCGGGTCCGGAAGGGTCAGGTCCTGGTGGACGGACCCTGCACCGACCAGGGAGAGCTGGCGCTGGGACGAAACGTCCTGGTGGCGTTCATGCCCTGGCGGGGCTACAACTTCGAAGACGCCATTCTGGTCAGCGAGAAGCTGGTCAAGGAGGACATCTACACCTCCGTTCACATCGAAGAACTGGACATCGAGTCCCGCGACACCAAGTTGGGTCCCGAGGACATCACTCGGGACATTCCCAACGTGAGCGAGTCGATCCTGGCGGATCTGGACGAGAGCGGGATCGTCCGGATCGGGGCCAAGATCCGGCCCGGCGACATCATGGTGGGGAAGGTGACTCCCAAGGGCGAGACTCAGCTCACGCCCGAGGAGAAGCTCTTGAGGGCCATCTTCGGCGAAAAGGCGGGCGAGGTGAAGGACGCGTCCCTCTATGCCCCGCCGGGCATCGAAGGAACGGTGGTCGGAGTGAAGATCTTCGCCCGCAAGGGAGTGCCCAAGGACGTCAGGAGCCAGCAGATCGAGGATGAAGAAGTGGCCCGCCTGGCCAAGGACCGGGAAGACGAGATCCGGATCATCCGCGAAGAGGCCGCGAAGACCATGTTGGATCTGGTCTCCGGCGCCACGCTGGCGGAAGACCTCATCGACCTTCAGGGCGAGGTGGTGGGCCGCAAGGGCGACCAGGTCTCGCGCCGCCGGTTGAAGCGTCTCCCGTACCGCGAGCTGGTCGAGATGGTTCCCGACGACGCGAAGCTGCGGAAGGAGCTCTCCGGCCTCTTCCGGAAGACGGAGAAGCAGATCAAGATTCTGCATTCCCTTCACGAAGAACGGCTGGGCCGGATCGAGAAGGGGGACGAGCTGGCGCCCGGCGTCATCAAGATGGTGAAGGTGTACGTGGCCATGAAGCGGAAGCTCTCCGTGGGCGACAAGATGGCCGGAAGGCACGGCAACAAGGGAGTCATCGCCCGCATCACCCCCGAAGAGGACATGCCCTATCTGCCCGATGGGACTCCGGTCGAGATTTTGCTGAACCCCTTGGGGGTCCCCTCCCGGATGAACGTGGGGCAGATCCTGGAGTCGCATCTGGGTTGGGCGGCCAAATCGCTGGGGGTGCACTACGCCACTCCCGTGTTCGACGGGGCCGAGGAGCCGGAGATTCGGTCCGAGCTGCGCAGAGCGAGTCTCCCGGAGGACGGCAAGACAGTCCTCTACGACGGAGTGACCGGCAAGCCCTTCGACCAGAAGGTGATGGTCGGCTACATCTACATGAACAAGTTGAGCCACCTGGTGGACGACAAGATCCACGCCCGCTCCATCGGACCCTACAGCCTGATCACCCAGCAGCCCCTGGGGGGCAAGGCCCAGTTCGGAGGACAGCGGTTCGGGGAAATGGAGGTCTGGGCCCTGGAAGGCTACGGAGCGGCCCACATTCTCCAGGAGCTGCTTACCGCCAAGTCGGACGACGTCCATGGGCGGGCCAAGATCTACGAGGCCATCGTCAAGGGTGAGTCCAACTACACCCCGGGAATACCCGAATCGTTCAATGTTCTGATTCGGGAACTCCAGTCCCTGGGTCTGGACGTGGAGTTGGTGGAGCGGCCTCGCAGGAAGTTCCGCCGCCGGTCCGATATCCGGGAGGCCGTGGAGTCCATGGTGACCGAAGCGCCGGAGACGGAAGAGGCTCCCGCGCCCGAGCCCATGGACGCCTGAGGGTCCCAATGCGCGTTCGCTGACACTGTTTGGGAGGAAAGCTTTGAACATTTTCCACGAGCAGATCGACAAGACCGAACTTATGAAGAGCTTCGAGGCCATCCGCATCGGTTTGGCTTCGCCGGAGAAGATCCGTTCCTGGTCCAGTGGAGAGGTCACCAAGCCGGAGACCATCAACTACCGGACCTTCAAGCCGGAGCGCGACGGCCTGTTCTGCGCCCGGATCTTCGGTCCGGTCACGGATTGGGAATGCCTCTGCGGCAAATACAAGCGGATGAAGCACCGGGGCGTGATCTGCGACAAGTGCGGGGTGGAAGTGACCCTGTCCAAGGTGCGCCGGGAGCGCCTGGGGCACATCGAGTTGGCCAGCCCCTGCTCTCACGTCTGGTTCTTCAAGGGCCTTCCCAGCCGGATCGGACATCTGCTGGATCTCACCCTGCGCGATCTGGAGCGGATCCTCTACTTCGAGGCCTATGTCGTCACCGACCCGGGCGAGGCCCCGGTGAAGGAGAAGGAACTGCTGACGGAGGACCGGTACCGGTCGCTGCAGGCCAGCCATCCCGGCAAGTTCGACGCCGGCATGGGAGCCGAGGCCATCAAGAATCTGCTGCGGCGCGTCGACGTGGAGACGCTGGCCATCGACCTCCGGTTCCGGATGAGGAACGAGACCTCCCAGCTCAGGCGCCTCAAGTACGCCAAGCGACTGAAGGTCGTCGATTCCCTGCGGAAGTCGGGGAACAAGCCGGAATGGATGATCCTGGACGTGATCCCGGTGCTTCCGCCCGAGTTGCGGCCGCTGGTCCCGTTGGACGGAGGCCGCTTTGCCACTTCCGATCTGAACGACCTCTATCGCCGGGTGATCAATCGCAACAACCGGCTCAAGAAGCTCATGGAACTGCGGGCTCCGGAGGTGATCATCCGCAACGAGAAGCGGATGCTCCAGGAGGCGGTCGACGCCCTCTTCGACAACGGACGCCGGGGACGGGTCCTCCGGGGCGTCAAGAACCGGCCGCTCAAGTCTCTTTCCGATGCGCTGAAGGGGAAGCAGGGCCGGTTTCGACAGAACCTGCTGGGCAAGCGGGTGGACTATTCGGGCCGCTCCGTCATCGTAGTGGGTCCGGAGTTGAAGCTGCACCAGTGCGGCCTGCCCAAGATCATGGCGCTGGAGCTGTTCAAGCCCTTCATCTACAGCCGGCTGGAGAAGGAGGGGCACGTCACCACCATCAAGGGCGCCAAGGAGATGGTGGAGAGCCAGAACGCCCTGGTCTGGGACATTCTCGAGGACGTGATCAAGCAGCATCCGGTGCTGTTGAACCGGGCGCCCACCCTCCACCGTCTGGGCATCCAGGCCTTCGAGCCGGTGCTGGTGGAAGGGAAGGCCATCCGCATTCATCCGCTGGTCTGCACCGCCTTCAACGCCGACTTCGACGGCGACCAGATGGCGGTTCACATTCCGCTTTCCCAGGAGTCGCAGATCGAGGCCTCGGTCCTGATGCTGTCGTCCAACAACCTGCTTTCGCCGGCCAACGGGCAGCCTCTGGCCATCCCGTCCCAGGACATCGTGCTGGGCTGCTACTACCTGACCGGTTCCCAGCCCAATCCCGAAGGGAAGGAACGCCTTTTCGCCAACGCGGAAGAGGTGCTGCACGCGTTGGAGGCGGAGGACATCGGGCTCCTGACCCCCATCCGCCTACGGTACACGGGCGACTTCATGGACCTGACCCTCCAGTACGACGACCAGAACCTGACTCATGCCGACGTCCAGGAGGTCATCGACCAGAACATCTCCACCACGGTGGGCCGGGTCATATTCAATGACCATTTGCCCGGCGAGATGCCCTTCATCAACGGGATCCTCAAGCAGCGGGGACTCCAACAGCTCGTCAACTACTGCTACCTGAACTTCGGCCACAAGAAGACGGTCTCGATGGTGGACCATTTGAAGGACCTGGGATTCCGGTATGCGACCCAGGCCGGCTTCACCATCGGCATCGACGACCTGGTGGTCCCGGAGCGGAAGGAGGAGATGGTGGAGGCGGCCCGCCAGGACGTGATCGAGGTGGAGCAGCAGTACCTGGACGGCGTCATCACCAACGGCGAGCGCTATAACAAGGTCGTCGCCATCTGGTCGGACGTGACCGAGAAGGTGGCGGACGAGATGTTCGAGTCCATGTCCGCCGTCGGCGAGGGCGGGGAGATGAATTCCGTCTACATCATGGCCGACTCGGGAGCTCGGGGCAGCAAGCAGCAGATTCGCCAGTTGGCCGGCATGCGGGGACTCATGGCCAAACCCTCGGGAGAGATCATCGAGACCCCCATCACCTCCAATTTCCGGGAAGGCCTGACCGTGCTCCAGTACTTCATCTCCACCCACGGGGCGCGAAAGGGCCTGGCCGACACGGCGTTGAAGACCGCCGACTCGGGTTACCTGACCCGGCGCCTGGTGGACGTGGCGCAGGACGTGATCATTACCGAGGAGGACTGCAACACCGTGGACGGCATCCTCGTCACGGCCCTGGTGGAGGGTGGCGAGATCATCGAACCGCTGCGCGACCGGATCGTGGGCCGGGTCGCCCTGGACAAGGTGGTGGACCCCTTCACCGGTGAAACCCTGGTCAACGTCAACGAGCCCATAAACGAGAACATGGCGGCCCTGATCCAGGCGGCCGGTATCGAAAAGGTCATGATCCGATCCGGCCTGACCTGCAAGTCCAAGCGTGGACTCTGCCGCATGTGCTACGGCCGCAACCTGGCCACCGGGCAGATGGTCGACCTGGGCGAGGCCGTGGGCGTGCTGGCTGCCCAGTCCATCGGGGAGCCGGGAACGCAGCTCACCATGAGGACCTTCCACATCGGAGGGGCGGCGACCCGGATCGAGGAGCAGTCCACCCTGGAGGCCAGGAACGACGGCAGTGTCCACTTCCTGAATATCCAGACCGTGACCGACAAAGAGGGCTTCCTGGTGGCCATGAACCGGACCGGGAGCCTCATCGTCCAGGACAACAGAGGCCGGGAGAAGGAACGCTACCCGGTGGTCTACGGAGCCCGGCTCATGGTCAAGGACGGCCAGAAGATCGAAGCCGGCCAGAAGCTGGTGGAGTGGGACCCGTTCACCTTCTCCATCCTTTCCGAATTCGGGGGAACGGTGGCCTTCCGCGAGATCATCGAAGGGGTCACCATGAAGGAGGAACTGGACGAGGTGACCGGCCTGGCCCGGAAAGTCATCACCGAGGCCGTCGACGAAAAGCGCCAGCCCCAGATCCAGATCAAGGACGAGGCGGGCAAGGTCGTCAAATCCTACCTGGTTCCCTCCAAGGCCCACCTCATGGTGGACCAGGGCGATGAGATCTTTCCGGGAGGAATCCTGGCCAAGATCCCCAGGGAGACCACCAAGACCAAGGACATCACCGGCGGCCTGCCCCGGGTCGTGGAACTCTTCGAGGCCCGGAAGCCGAAGGAGACGGCGGTCATCACCGAGATCGACGGCGTCGTTCACTATGCCGGTTTCACCCGCGGCCAGAGGAAGATCGTGGTCGAGAACGAGTCGGCCCAGACGCGGGCCGAGTACCTGCTCCCGCGGGGCGTCCATATCAACGTCCAGGAGGGCGAGTTCGTCAAGGCGGGCGAGGCCCTGATGGATGGTCCCCGCAATTCTCACGACATCTTGAAGGTGCTGGGCGAAAAGGAGATGCAGAGCTACCTGGTGAACGAAGTCCAGGAGGTCTACCGCCTCCAGGGCGTCAACATCAACGACAAGCACATCGAGGTCATCGTTCGCCAGATGATGCGGTGGATCAAGGTCGTGAACGTGGGAGACACCGAGTTTCTCCTGGAGGAGCAGGTGGACCGGTTCCGTTTTCAGGAGGAGAACCAGCGGTCCATCGGCGAGGAAGGCACTCCGGCCACGGGCCGTCCGCTGCTGCTGGGAATCACCAAGGCGTCGCTGAGCACCGAATCCTTCATTTCCGCGGCGTCGTTCCAGGAGACCACGCGGGTTCTGACCGAGGCCTCCATCCGGGGCAAGATCGACTACCTGAGGGGACTCAAGGAGAACGTGATCATGGGGCGGCTGATCCCGGCCGGAACCGGCATGGATTACTACCGCACCATCGAGGTGGAGAGGCCTGCCCAGGAGGTGGAAGAATCTCCTGTGGAGGAGTTGGAGCTCGTTCCCGCCCCTGAGAAAGTCGTGCGCAACCCGGAGTGGGAAGCCGCCGCCGCCCTCTTGTCCGGAGCCGGCACCCCATCCGGCCGGAGCTGAGGAGGCGACTTTCCTGTCGCCCGGTTTTCTTTCAGAAGGGACGACATTCTTGTCGCCCGGTTTTCTTATGCTGGGGTTCGGAGGGGGGACGGGGAGTTTTCAAGGGGGGAAGTGTAGAGGGGGACTATCGTCTCTGGTAACCTCCCGGGTGGGCGACAGGAAAACCGCCACTCCCCCGGCGACAAGAAAGTCGCCGGTCCTTCGGCGGTAAGAAAACCGCCGCTCCCGGCGGTAGGAAAACCGCCGCTCCCCCCGGCGACAGGAAAGTCGCCTCCCTACTCTTCGGTAGTCTCTTCGTCGTCCTCCTCGGCTTCCGTGCCCAATATGGGGCTGGCGGCGGTCGGGACCGAACCGTCCGCGCTGTACCGGATCACCCCCGTCTGATCGGCGTAGAATCCCCGCTGTCCGGTGGTGCCCACCGTGACGGGAACGGCAGTGGCGGTAAACCCGGTGGACCCATCCGCCGTCAGGGACAGGTTGTAGCCGTCCTTGTTGCCGGACCCCAGCGCCGCATCGATGAGCCCCTGCGCCACGAGTTCGTCCTTGCTCCCGAAAGATCCGTTCCCCACGGTGGACGCGTAGGTGATCTCGCCGGTGACGATGACCCGAAGAGAGGCGATGGCCGAGGTCTCGTTGGCGAATAGGCGGGAGCGCATGAAATTGGGAACCGCCAGAATGGAGATGATCCCGATGACGGCCACCACAATCATCAGTTCGATCAGAGAGAATCCGGCAGCTCCGTTCTGGGGAGAGTGAGAGGGCATCGAGCTGGAGCTGCCGGACTCCTTTCGGATCCGGTTTCCGCAGCCGGAAACCGGAAAGAGGTTTGTTCGTCGGAACATCTTTATTTCATCCTCGCTGTCTGTCTCATCCTTGCATAGTATGAAACGTCGCTGCCCGCGTATCCATGAGAGAAAATGAGAAAAGAGGAAAGATCCCCTACATCTGGGACAACCGTCCCATCAGGCTGAAAATGGGCATATACATGGACAGCACCATGCCGCCGACGACGATACCCAGGACCAGCATCATCATCGGTTCCAGCAGGGCCAGAAACCGGTTGATGCTGGTGTCCGCTTCCTCCTCGTAGTAGACCGCCAGTTTCAGAAGCATGTCGTCCAGTGTGCCCGTCATCTCGCCGATCCGAATGATCTCCGACGCCATCTGGGGAAAGAGGCCGCTGTGCCGGAACGGGTCCGCCAAAGCGCTCCCCGACTCGACCTCGCTCCGGAGCGCCAGCACCGTCTGCTGAAACCGCCCGTTTCCCAGTGCCCGGGCCGTCAGGTCCATGGCCTCCAGGATGGGGACTCCGCTGGAGAGGAGCGTGGAAAGGGTCCGTGCGAAATTGGCCGTCAGGAGTTGGGTGGTCACCGGCCCCAACAGCGGTGCCGCCAGGATGATTCGATCCACCCACATCCGTCCCTTGGCCGTCCGAAAATAGAATCCACCCGATACGGCCCCCATCCCCGCCCCCAGGCTCAGGTGCAGTCCCCACCGGCTCAGGAACCCGCTGGCTCCCATGACCATCCGCGTCGGCAAAGGGAGGGGGACGTCCAGGTTCGCGAAGAGGGACGCGAACACCGGAATCACCCAGACCAGGATGACGCCCAGAACCAGGAACGAAGTCACGATGACGACCGCCGGATAGAGCGCAGCCGAGAGCACCGCCTTGCGCCACTGGAGCCGCTTTTCCAGGAACAGGGTGAGCCGCTCGAACACGGTTTCCAGGAATCCGCCCGTTTCGCCCGCCCGGACCATGTTGACGAAAAGGGGATCGAAGACACGGGAATGGCGCTCCAGCGCCGCGGCCAGAGTGGACCCCGATTCCACGTCGTACCGGACCTGGCGCAGGGTGGAGCCCAGCGCGCGGTTCTCCTCCTGTTGGGCAAGATTCTGCAGGGCGGTCACCAGCGAAACGCCGGCCCCTAGCATCACCGACAGTTGCCGCGTGAAAAGAGCCAACTGCCGGGTCGAGATCCTTCCGATTCGAACCTGAGTAATGCGGCGGGGACGAAACTCCCGCCCGTCTGGAATCGCCACTGATACTGGTAACGATTGCGGACCGGAAAACAACGAACCGCAGGGGGTAGGAGGGGGACTTTCCTGCCCGTGTGCCTTATGTCAACAATATTGTTGACAACAAAAATGTTGAATGTTCTAATGGGTACACGAAATGAGGTTGTCGACGGGCCGCTGGGTAAGTGGGGACGATTTCTTTCGTAGTCGACGATGTATCCGGGAGAATCGCGGACGTGCTCGAAGTCTTGGTGCACGATGGTTACTTGGAAGCCGGGGACGATGGATTTCGCTTTCCGTCCCGCTTGCTAATGGACTGGTGGTCGGCTCGCTTTCGCCATCACCACACTCCGCTTGAAAGCCGCGGCCGGGATGACAGGTCACCGGAGCAAGTGCGGTGAACGCAACTGAACGTACGATCCGAAAATTCAATCCGGGGACGTTTCAATCTGACGAGGAGGTCATTGAGCAATTCGTCGTCCGGAACCGAGAACTCGGCACGGTGCTTGAGACCCTCCGCGGAAACATCGAGTCTCCGTCGTGCCAACATTTGCTCGTCGTTGCCCCACGCGGTCGTGGAAAAACCATGCTTCTGGCTCGCACCGCCGCCGAGATTCGGACGAATGAAGCGCTTTCCAATCGGCTGTTTCCGGTCCGATTCATGGAAGAAAGCCAGGAAATCTTCAATATGACTGATTTCTGGCTGGAGACGCTGTTCCACTTGGCGAGGGAGGTCTCCCCGAGTCATTCTGAACTCGCGCGGCAACTGCGCCGAACCCACGCGGTGCTGACCGGCCGCTGGCGTGAGGGGATGTTAGGGGAGGCTGCCCGGGCCGCGGTTCTGGAAGCGGCAGACCGGCTGGACCGGAAGCTCGTTCTCATGGTTGAGAACCTGCAGTTGCTAACTCAGGATGTGGACCGCGATTTTGGCTGGAAGCTTCGAGAGGTTCTGCAGTCCGAGCCCCAAATCATGCTTTTGGGTTCTGCCACCAGTCATTTTCGAGGCCTGGACGATGCAAGCCATCCATTCTTCGAGCTTTTCAGGATCGTTGCCCTCGAACCGTTGCAGACCGAGCAATGCCGTCGCTTGTGGCAGGTCGTCAGTGGCGACACTGTGAGCGGCCGAGAGATCAGGCCGCTTGAGATTCTGACCGGAGGTAGTCCCCGGCTACTGGTGATCGTAGCCGGATTCAGTCGACACCGCTCTGTCCGTCAGCCCATGGAAGCGCTGGTTACGCTGCT